>JALSQL010000143.1 GCA_026985435.1 Acidilobaceae archaeon | reverse complement strand
CATCTCGGCCTCGTGGCTCTGCTCGGGCAGCCACCTGAAGAGCGCGCGGAGCACCGGCGGGACGAGGAACAGGGAGAGGAAGTAGGCGGCCATAGCCTTGCTGGTCTGGGCGGCGAGGGCTATGAACGCCAGTATGCTGGCCACGTCGGCCACCATGGCGGAGGCTAGCACGACCTGCCCCTCGCCCCTCGAGAGGAGCCCCCGAGCCCTGAGTATAGCGTAGACCACGGCGACGCTCGTGGTCGAGGCGCCCACGGCCGCCAGGGCCGCCTCGCGGGCTGTGTAGCCCAGGAGGGCCAGGGCGCCCATGGTGGCGGCCATCGGGGCGGCGAAGCTCGCCAGGCCCACCATGGCGCTCGATAGGAGGTGCCTCGCGAGGAGGCCGGCGTCGACCTCCATGCCGGCGGCGAACATTAGGAAGGAGCTCCCCAGCAGGGCTAGGGTCTCGAGCGTCGGGGAGACCCCCACGCCGAGGGACGCCGCCGCGAGGCCCAGTATTATCTCGACTATCGCTGGGACCACGCCGAGGGCCTCGCCGAGGAGGAACCCGGAGAGCACAATACCCGACGCCACCGCCAGGGGGTACAGCTCCCTCACGCTGAGGCAGGAGGGCGGGCAGTAGAGGGGCGCCCCGGCGGAGGCCGCGGCAAGGGCTACACCCACGCCCCCCGTGAGCAGCCTCCTAGCCAGGCGCCCCGCCGCCACAGCATGCACCCGCCCCGGCAGGCCGCGCCGCGGGGGTAGGACGCTCCATTATCAACCCTCCCCCGCGCCCCCCGGCGGGGTGGCAGGGGCTGCCGGACCCGCTCGCAGACCTGAGGGGCTACCTGGCCTGGCTTGATGAGAGGGGGGAGCTGGCCGTAGTCGGGGAGGAGGTCTCCCCGATCCTGGAGATACCGGCCCTCCTGAGGCGGGTCATGTACTCCCGGGGGCCCGCCGTGCTGTTCACCAGGGTGAAGGGCCACCCGGGCTGGAGGGTGGCGGGCAACCTCTTCCGGGGGCTCGACACGCTCCGGGGCGCCCTGGGCTTGGAGAGGCTGGAGGAGGCCGGGGAGAGGCTCGTGGGCATCGCCTCGAGGGCGCCGCCGATGGGCCTGGGCGAGAAGCTACGGGCCCTCCGGGAGGTCGGCGAGATGGGGAGGTACATGCCCAGGAAGGCTAGGAGGGCCGGGTTCACGGAGAACGTGGTCGAAGCTAGCGGGGCGCCGCTCGACATGCTCCCAGCCTTCAAGACGTGGCCCCGGGACGGGGGCCGCTATCTCACCTTCCCCCTCGTCGTCACCCGCAGCCCCGAGCATGGAACCTTCAACCTCGGCGTCTACAGGGTCATGCTGGTGGACGGGTCGAGGGCCGTCATACACTGGCAGATCCACAAGAGGGGCGCGGAGGACTATGAGGCCAGCCGGGGGGATAGGGTCCCCGTGGCTATAGCGATAGGCTCGGACCCGGCCACCCTGTTCACGGGCGTCGCCCCCGTGCCTCCCCCCATGGACAAGTACCTCTTCGCCGGCCTCCTGAGGGGGAGGGGCGTGGAGCTCTACGAGCTCCCCAACGGGCTCCTGGTCCCCGCCAACGCGGAGGTAGTGATAGAGGGCTACGTGAGGAGGGGGGAGCTGGCCCCGGAGGGCCCCTTCGGCGACCACTGGGGCTACTATGACAGGCCCGTGGAGAGGTACCCCGTGCTCCACGTTGAGAGGATGTACTATAGGAGCGACCCCATCTACTACGGTAGCGTCGTCGGCCTGCCCCCGCTGGAGGACGCCGTTATCGGGAAGGCTGTGGAGAGGGTGTTCCTCCCCCTGATACGGATGCTCCTCCCGGAGGTCGTGGACGTCAGCTTCCCGGAGTACGGCGTCTTCCAGGGCCTAATGGTGGTCTCCATAAGGAAGAGGTTCCCGGGCCACGCCAAGAAGGTCATGGCGGCGCTCTGGGGCCTGGGGCAGACGAGCCTCACCAAGATAATAGTTGTGGTTGACCACGACGTTGACCCGCACGATTTGAACCAGGTGGTCTGGGCCGTCTCGGCCAACGTCGACCCAGCCAGGGACGTGGTGGTCATAGGAAACTCCCACACCGACGCCCTCGACCCCGCCTCCCGGGCCCCAAGCTACGGCGGGAAGCTCGGGATAGACGCCACCAGGAAGCTCCCCGAGGAGAACTGGGGGAGGCCCTGGCCCGAGCTGGTGGCGGAGGACCCCGAGACCCGGAGGAGGGCGGACGAGCTATACAGGCGCATATTCCGCAGCCCCCCGAGGGAGGTGTGGAGGCTTGGGGGCTAGGGGCGCCCGGCCAGCCTGGGACCCTGGCGCGGTTAGCGGGCGCTCCAGGCTCGAGGCGGCGCTCAGGCTTGTGAGGATAGAGCACACACTCTTCAGCCTACCCTTCGCCTACGCGGGGGCCGCCCTCTCGCGCCACCCCTTCAGCCTGGGGGACGCCATCCTCATGGGGCTGGCGCTGCTCGGCCTCCGCACCGCGGCGATGGCCTACAACAACATAGCCGACTACGACATAGACAGGCTCAACCCCCGGAGCCGCAGCCGCCCCCTGGTGTCGGGGGCGCTCAGGTTCAAGGACGCCTGGCTGGTGGTGGCTGTGGGGAGCCTCCTCTACTACGCCAGCGCCGCCCTCCTGAACAGGTACGCCCTGCTCTTCAGCCCCATACTCTGGCTGCTGGCGATGAGCTACCCATACGCCAAGAGGCTCCACTGGCTGCCCCACATACACCTAGGCCTCGTCCTCGGCTTCGCCGTCTTCGGGGGCGCCATAGCGGCCGCGGGCGACGAGGCCGGGAGCGCCTGGGAGGCGCTGGGGGCTGTCCCCTGGGTGTACGTCGCGGCCGTCACCCTCTGGGTCGCCTCCTTCGACATAATCTACAGCACGCTAGACGAGGACTTCGACAGGGCCCACGGGGTGGGGAGCGTGCCTGCCCGGTTCGGCTACCGGGGGGCTCTAGTGTGGAGCCTCGCCCTAGCCCTCGCCGCCTCGGCGCTCTTCGCCGCGGGCTCCCTAATCTACAGGCCCCCCGCCGGCGCCTTCACCCTGGCGGGCTCCGCTCTCGGCTCGGCGGTGATGCTCTATGGGGTGGCGCTGGCCTGGAGGGGTAGGGAGAACGTTCCGAGGGCGTTCAACCTCAACCTCCTCGTCGGGCTACTAGTTAGCCTCGGGGTCATAGCCGACTACGCCGGGGCCCTGCTCCACTAGCGTGGGAACACATATAAACCACCCCACCCCCCGCCCCCGGCGGCCCCAGGCCTCAGGGGCTGGAGGGGCTGGGGTATGCGTGAAAACCGCGGCTGGTAGGGTGCACCCCTCGGTCCTCGAGCTCGAGAGGATGGCCCGCGACAGGGCCGGGTTCCTAGAGTTCCTCCGGGGCTGGCTCTCCCGCTCGTGGAGGTGGGCCAGGGAGGACCGCTACAGGCTTGTTTTCAGGGTCCAAGCCACGGCCCTGGCCGCGATGAGGGAGTACCTGGACTCCAGGGGGTTCACGGAGGTCCTAGCCCCGGTCATAGGCCCGGTGACCGACCCGGGCATCAGGGGTGCGAAGCAGGCCACCGTGGACTTCTACGGGTTCGAGTACAAGATAATGAGCAGCGCCATACTCTACAAGCAGTACATGGCCGCCAGCCTCGGCAGGGTGTACTTCGCCGCCCCCAACGTTAGGCTAGAGCCGCTCGACTCTGCGCTGACGGGGAGGCACCTGGCCGAGTTCTACCAGCTCGACGTGGAGGCCTACGGTGCGAGCTACCGGGAGGCCAGCAGGCTGGCTGAGGAGCTGCTCTACCACACCGTCAGGCGGGTCTGGGAGGAGCACTGGAGGCAGCTAGAGACTCTCCTCGGCAGAACCCTCGACCCCGAGGCCCACAAGCCCCCGCTGCCTAGGCTGACCCACGGGGAGGCCGTCAGGCTGGCCAGGGAGCTGGGCTGCAGGCAGCCCGAGGGGGCCGAGCTGAGGTGGGAGTGCGAGAGGGCGCTCTCAGCCCACATGGGCAGGCCGTTCCTGGTCGTCGAGTACCCGAGGGGGGCGAGGGGCTTCTACGACAGGGAAGACCCGGCCCGGCCGGGGGTGCTGCTGGACTTCGACCTAATCTACCCCGAGGGCTTCGGCGAGGCGGCCAGCGGGGCGGAGAGGGAGTACGAGCCCGCAAGGGTAGTGGCGAGGATGCGCGAGAGCGGGGAGGACCCGGCCAAGTACAGGTGGTACCTCGAGATGCTCAGGGAGCTCCACCCCCTCCGCACCGCGGGCTTCGGCTTCGGCGTGGAGAGGCTGACCCGCTACCTCTGCGGCCTCCGCGGCGTCTGGGAGGCCAGGCCGTACCCGAAGCTGCCCGGGATAGCGCCGACACCCTGAGGGGCGCCAGCGCGGGGTGGCCAGCGTGGCCAACCTGGCATCGAGGCTCCTAGCAGCGGCTAGGCTGAGGCTCGAGGCCCTCCGGGCGCGCCTGGCTGGCCCCCCTCTCGGGGGCGGCTGCGGCTACCCGGAGGGGGAGATCGTGGCCAGGGCGATCCTGGGGAGGCGGGCGCTCTACCCCAGGGGCTACGGCGCCGTGGCCTTCGGGGGGCCCCGCAGGGGCTGCAGGCGCAGCCCGCCAGCTATGGAGGACCTGCTGGTCCTAGCGCCGCCCGCCTTCACCCCGGGGAGGCTGGAGGTGCTGGCCGAGAAGTTCAGGGAGCCCCTGTACAGCGACGTGGAGACCGGGGGTACGCTGGGCGGCTTCCGGGTCAGGCTGCCCCTGGCGGTGGCCTCCATGGGTAGCACCGACGTGGCCAGCCGCTACTCCCTAGCCATAGCCCGGGGGGCCGCCAGGGCGGGGGTGGTCTACGGTGTGGGCGAGAACGTGGCCACGGTCCGCGGCTACGACAGGAGGCTCACCAGGGGCCACCCCTCGCTCCTCGAGAGGCTCACAGCCTACCTCTCGGAGGCCGCGGAGAGGGGCCTCGGGGGCGTCACCATACAGCAGAGCGTGGAGGACGCATACGACGAGCTCTGGAACAGGGTGTACAGCGACAAGCGCATAGACCCCTACATAGACGAGGGTATGGTAGCGTTCGAGGTTAAGGTCGGCCAGGGCGCCAAGCCCGGCCTCGGCGGCGTCATAAGGGTGCCCCGCGGGGAGGCCGAGAGGCTCTCTAGGAAGTACAGGCTCGACTTCGACCCCGGCGGGCGCTGGGCCACGAGGTACAGCGCCCCCGCAACGTTCACGGCCGAGATACTCAGGGGTATGATTCGCAACATGAGGACGTCCTACCCGAGGGTCAGGATATGGGTCAAGCTCGGCGGCTTCAGGGACGCCCTGGAGGCCGTGAGGATAGCGGCCGGGGAGGGGGCAGACGCTGTGGTGCTAGACGGCGGGGAGGGCGGCACGGGCCTGGCCCCCATCCCCGCCCTCCGCCACCTGGGCCTGCCGACCATAGCGATGGCCGCGGCGGCCAGGAGGGCCAGGGAGCTGGGCTATAGTGTAGACATCATGCTCTCGGGCGGCCTCTACAGCGGCTTCCACCTCGTGGCGAGCCTCGCCCTGGGCGCCTCTGGCATCGCCGCGGGGAGGCCCTTCCTCATAGCGGCGGCCGCGGCTGGGCCTCGGGGTGTGGAGAGGTACGTTGAGAGCGTCCTGGTGGAGGCGCAGATGCTGGCCTCGGCCCTCGGCAAGTACCGCCTCGACCGCCTGGGCCCGGAGGACCTAGCGGCGGTTGACCCCCACGCGGCTAGGGCCCTCGGCGTGGCCTACGCCCTCAACCCGCAGTGGGGGGCGGCGGCCGCGAGGGAGGCTGGGCGGGCAGCCCTCTAGCCCACCCCCGCTGGTTACTCCTGTAACCCTGAGGGTCCCCCCTGTTATTCCACAGGTGTCCAATACGATGGACACGTGGGAATCTAAGGCGGTGGGAGCATAATGACATTTAAAGGAGGAGGGACCGGCCCCCTCCGAGCCCCGAGCGCGTACGGGGTGGAGTACCGTGAAGTGGAAGGTTGCAGCGCTGGCGCTCGCAGCCCTCATGGTCATAGCCCCGGCGGTGGCGACGCTGGCAGCCGCCCAGCAGGAGCCAGTCACGATAACCATCGGCGCCCTCCTGCCGCTCACCGGGGACCTGCAGAGCTACGGTGAGAGGGCCCAGGCGGCCATCGAGTTCGCTGTGCAGGAGATGAACCAGTACCTCCAGAATAAGAGCGCCTGGTTCAGGCTCGACCTGGTGGTCGAGGACACCCAGACCAAGCCCGACATAGCCGTGCAGAAGTTCAACGCCCTCATAGCTCAGGGTATAAAGTTCGTCGTGGGCCCCATGACCAGCGCCTCGGTCAAGTCCATAAAGGATACCGCCAACCAGCAGAACGTGCTGGTCATAAGCCCGAGCAGCACGGCGATAGAGCTGGCTATACCCAACGATAACGTGTTCAGGTTCTGCCCCGCCGACGACGTGCAGAGCAAGGCTATCGGGGCGCTCGTCAGGGACCTCGGCATAAAGGCTGTCGTGATCATAGACAGGAAGGACACGTGGGGCATAGGGCTCGCCAACGCCACGGAGAACGTGCTGAACCAGCTAGGCGTTGAGGTAAAGAGTGTTTACGGCTACAACCCCGAGAGCCCCACGTTCTCGGCGATAGCGAGCAGCGCCCAGAAGGACGTCAAGGACCTCATAAACGAGTATGGCACGAGCAAGGTGGCGGTCATAGCGATAGGCTTCAAGGAGGTTAAGGACCTGTTCGCCGAGGCCAGGAAGTACCCCAGCCTCGGCAAGGTGCTCTGGATCGGCAGCGACGGCACCGCCCTCCTAACCGAGATCGTTAGCGACCCCGTGGCTGGAGCCTTCGGCGAGCAGGTGCACTTCATCAACCCGATATTCAGCCCCGCGGCGACCGACGAGCAGCAGAAGGTGGCCCAGTACGTGAAGCAGAAGCTCGGAGTCGAGCCCGACGCCTACTCCCTGGCTGCCCACGACGCGGTGGTAGCCATAACCCTCGCCCTACTCCAGGCCGGGCCCACCGAGGACCCCAACGAGATGGTCAACAAGGTCAAGCAGCTGCTGCCCCAGATCACCCAGAGCGACGAGTTCGCCAAGTACGCCGCCACCGGCAAGTTCCCCCTGAACGAGGCGGGCGACAGGGCCACGGCCGACTACGACTGGTGGACCATAGCGGAGCAGGGCGGCAACTACACGTGGGTCAAGGTAGGCAGCTACCACGGCAACAGCGACACCAACGAGTGGTTCAAGGTGGACGCCCTGGGCGGGAAGACGTTCCCAGAGGTGTTCCAGGAGGCCTTCGGCGGCGCCCCTGCCACTACAACCGCCGGCCAGCAGTCCTCAACCACCAGCCCGGCCCAGACCAGCCCCGCCCAGACTAGCCCCGCTGGCGGCGGGCAGGCCGCCACTACCACCACCCAGAAGGGCGGGAAGAACACCGCCCTGATAGCCGGCATCGTCATAGTGATAATAATCGTAATCGCCGCGGCCGCTCTGGCGAAGAGGTCGTAGCGCCCCCGACTTCCTGTGAGGGTTTTTAGTGGGCCCCGAGCCGGGCCCACTCCTCCCACCAGCATTTTCTAGGCTATAACACTGACCAGGGGCCGCGTGGGGGGACACCTATAACCCCGCGGCCCGCGGTGGCCCCCCGCTGGGGGCGGGGGTGGGGTTGCGTTGAGCGTGGCTGGCGCTGAGAGTGCTGTAGAGGCGGCTAGGGGCGACGTGGTGCTGGAGACTCGGGGGCTGGTGAAGAGGTTCGGGGGTATAGTGGCGCTTAACGGTGTGAGCATAAGGCTCCGCCGCGGGAGGGTCACGCTACTCATAGGCCCGAACGGGAGCGGGAAGACGACGCTGGTGAACGTGATTAGCGGCTTCATCATGCCGGACGAGGGGCAGGTGATATTCAGGGGGAGGGACATCACCAGGCTGCCCCCCCACGAGAGAGTGAAGCTCGGCCTGGTGAGGACCTTCCAGATACCCAAGCCCTTCCAGAACCTCACGGTGTTGGAGAACGTGCTGGCCGCCGCGGAGGGTAACCCTGGCGAGAACCCCTACATAGCCGGGGTCTCCAGGGGGGCCTGGTACCGCTTCGAGGAGGAGGCGGCAAGGAGGGCGTTCTCCATACTCGACTGGGTCGGCCTGCTCCCCAAGTGGGACACCAGGGCCAGCGACCTGAGCGGCGGGCAGCTGAAGCTGCTGGAGATAGCGAGGGCCGTGATGAAGGGCGCCAACACCATAATCATGGACGAGCCGGCTGCTGGCGTTAACCCGAGGCTGGTGCACGAGCTCTTCTCTAGGATAACCAGCCTCGCCCGCGAGAGGGGCGTGACGTTCCTCATAATAGAGCACAGGATCGGGCTCATATCCGAGTACGTCGACTACGCATACGCCATGAACATGGGGGAGGTCATAGCCGAGGGGAGGCCCGAGGACGTGTTCAACGACCCGAGGGTGCTCGAGAGCTACCTGGGTGGTTAGCCGTGGAGGAGCCCATAATAGTCGTGGACAAGGTGAACGCTGGCTACGAGAAGCTCCAGACCCTCTTCGACGTCAGCCTCGAGATCCCGAGGGGGAAGATAACCGTGATAGTGGGCCCCAACGGCGCAGGGAAGAGCACGCTCCTCAAGACGCTCTTCGGCCTGACCAAGGTGTACAGCGGTAGGATAACCTTCGAGGGCCGCGACATCACCAGGCTGCCCCCCCACGAGAGGGCTAAGCTGGGCATGGCCTTCATCTTCCAGCTGAACAACGTGTTCGCCGAGCTGACGGTGAAAGAGAACCTCCGCCTGGCCGGCCACGACCTCCCGGCGAGCGTCCTCGAGGAGAGGATACGGGAGGTGTTCGAGACCTTCCCAAGGCTCAGGGAGAGGCTGGACCAGAAGGCTGGCACGATGAGTGGGGGTGAGAGGCAGATGCTGGCCATGGCCATAGGTATGATTAGGAAGCCGAAGGTTTTCCTCATAGACGAGCCCACGGCGGGCCTCGCCCCCAAGCTAGCCCGCGAGGTGCTCGAGAACGTGAGGAAGCTGAACGAGCAGGGCTACACGATAGTCCTCGTGGAGCAGAACGTGAAGGCCGGCCTCGAGATCGGGGACAAGGGCGTGCTCGTGGTCAGCGGTAGGATAGCCTTCGACGGGCCCGCCGCGGAGCTCCTGGCGAGGAAGGACCTCGCCAAGATGTACCTCGGCATAAGCTAGGGGGTGGCCGCGATGGTGGACCTTAACGTGTTCACGACGACCACCATCTACGCCTCCGTGCTCGCCCTCCTCAGCCTCGGGATAACCCTGATCTACATGACGACTAGGGTCTTCAACTTCGCGCACCCGAGGCTGAGCCTGGTGGCGGCGTACGCTGCGGCGACGTTCATGGCAATCTACGCCAGGTCCGCCCACCTGAAGCCGAACCTCGAGCCGGCCGAGACTAGCATAGGCTACGTGACCGTGCCGTTCCCGGCCTCGTTCTACCTGGTGGGAGTGGTGGCTGCCACCGTGTTCGGCGTGGTGGCCGCCCTAGTGGAGTACTACGCCATACTCAAGCCGCTCCTCAGGAGGGGCGCCGACTACCTTAAGCTCATGATAGCCACCCTGGCCTACGACTTCATACTGATGGCCGTCCTGTTCCTCTACAACACCCACAGGGCTGTCAAGAGCGCCCTCTCAAACCCGCTCCGCCTAACCCCCACGAGCCTCAGCATGACCGCGTACGACGTCTCCATAGTCACCGAGGGGGGCACGTTCATCGCTGGCATGTTCATATTCAGCGCGGCCCTCGCGGTGGCCCTTGCTGCGGCCCTCTACCTGCTACTCTACCGTACGACCCTCGGGGTCAAGATGAGGGCCAGCATAGAGAACCCCCCGCTAGCGGAGGTCCTTGGGATAAACGTTGAGAGGATATACGCCATAGCCTGGATCCTCAGCGGTGCCACGGCCGGGCTGGCCGGGTACATAATGCTCTTCGCGACCAGCGCTGGCAGCCTGAAGCCCATAAGCGCCACCAGCCCCGCCGACGAGATAGTGGTCAGCGCGTTCGCCGGCAGCATAGTGGGTGGTGTGAACAGCATCTTCGGCAGCATAGCCGGCGGCCTCCTGATAGGCTACGCTGAGACCTACGTGACCCAGCTGCTCCAGGCCATAACCGGCTACCCGGAGATGTTCCAGTACGCCAGGGTGGTCTCCATGGCGATCGTCGCCCTGACCCTGCTCTTCGCACCCTCCGGGCTGGCCGGGCTCCTCCGGAGCCCGAGGGCTAGGAGGCTCCTCTCCAGGATCCCCGTACCCGGGAGGGCTAGAGGGGGTGGCAGGTGATGGTCAACCTGGCCCTGCTGGTCGAGCAGACCGTGGCCTTCATAGCTATCTACTACATACTCACGGCCGCCCTGAACGTTAAGGCGGGCATGACGGGGATACCGGACTTCGGCCACGCCATGTTCTTCGCCGTGGGCGGCATAGTTGTCGGCAACCTGGCTGGCAGGCTCGCGGCGATGCTGGTGGCGGGGCAGCTCGGGGTCAGCGCGGGCGAGGCTTTCAGGAAGGTGATAGAGAGCAACACCGCATTCATGGCGGAGGTTAACAAGGTTCTAGCCCACAGCCCCGGCGCGAGCATCGCGGCCATACTCTTCGCCCTCATAGTCGCGCCCGTGCTGGGCGGCCTACTCGGCTGGCTAGCCAGCTACCCGGCGCTCAGGCTCCGGGGCGACTACCTAGCGATAATGCTGCTGGCCTCGAGCGAGGCCCTGAGGATATTCGTGATGTACTACACCCCCATAATGGGCGCCACGCCCACGGTCGGCCTCACGACCCCGGCGGTGTTCGACTGGACCGGGCACCCGACCGAGTGGAGCACCGTGTTCGTAGTGGCCCTCGCCCTGCTGGTGTTCGTGTATATGGAGAGGTTCTACAACAGCCCGAGCGGCAGGCTCTTCAGGGCCGTGAGGGACGACGAGGACAGCGCCGAAGCCATAGGCAAGGACGTCGCCAAGGTTAGGAGGGACGCCATGATAATAGGGTCAGCCCTCGCCGCGCTCGCCGGGGTGGCCTACAGCTTCAACCCCTGGCTGGCCGGGTCCAGCGTGGCGGCCCAGAGGATATTCGACAGGGTACTCTGGACCTTCTGGCCCTGGGCCCTCATGATACTGGGCGGCATGAGCAGCAACAGGGGGGTCGGCCTAGCCACTGTTGTGGTGGGAGCCCTCCTCATAGGGCCCATCAGGATCTACAAGAACGACCTCGCAAAGGCGCTACACGTCGAGGCGATCGGGATAGACCCCGGCAACTTCGCGAACGCCCTGGAGTACATACTGGTCGGGGCGCTCATACTGGCGGTACTATTCTTCAAGCCGAAGGGCATAATCCCCGAGCCGCCCAGCAGAACCATACCCCGCAGCAGGATACCGGAGCTCATAGAGGAGGCCCGCAGGGAGCAGCCCTAGCGGGCAGCCCACACCCGGGGGCCAGCGGCCCCAACCCCTTGTTTATACCCGGCAGACCGCCCGGAGCCCCCCGCGCCTCCGGTGCCGCTCGACCACCCTCATTATCTCCTCTTCCACGCCGCCGCTCCCACCCCTCTGGCGGGCCCTCCTAGCCCTCTCGTAGAGCCTCTCCACCCGCCTATCCAGCCCCCGGCGGGTGGACTCCCAGCGCGAGAGGCCCCGGAGCCCCCTGCCCATGGCCGCCATGCAGAGCGGCGAGGCCCGGCACGCTCGGAGGGCGTCGAGTAGGATCACGTAGCGGTACCAGGGCTTCACCTCGTACTCGCCGTGGAGATACGCCATGTTTATCCTAGCCCTCCCCGCCCCGCGGGCGGCCTGAAGGTAGAGGGGTAGCATGCCGGACTCGGCCCTGGAGAGCAGGGCGTCGGCCACCCAGAGGCTCCCCGGGCGGGGGGCGACCACGCCGAGTATGGCGCCCCTCTCCTCGAGCAGGGCCAGGGTGACCGCGAGCTCTGCGTGGTCTATCTCGACGCCGCCACCCTCCCCGCCGGCAGCCCCCACGGCTATGACCGCCCTCCACCCCAGCCTCTCGGCGGCGTAGGCGAGGGCGGCTCTCGCCACCGTGTCGACCTTGTAGCTGCCGAGCATCCTCTCGTAGCCCGTGAGGAGGCCGTCGCCCCCTATGTCAGCGTGGAGCGTGCATGACACCCTGTGGTTGGTGGCCAGCCACTCCAGCGCCTCCACGATGTCATCCCACGGGTCCTCGGCGCATATTATGTAGACCCTACGCGCCCAGGCGGCCACCGAGCGTAGCTTGTCCTCGAACACCCTCCTCCCAAGGTCGGCCTCGGGGGCCACCGCGTAGAGGGCGCCCCTAACCCGCTTGAGGCCCGGCGGGGCCACCCTGGCGGAGCACCTGGCGAAGGAGGCCACGGCCTCCACCCGGCCCTGGAGCCCGGCGTCCTCCACGAGGACCGCCGCCAGGCCGACATCGCCGCCCCCGCCAAGGCCACCGACTACTACGCCCATACTCCACCCGCGGCCCGGGGGGGAACCGGTGGGCCGGGTTGCTATTGTGTGGGAGGTTACGAATATATCCGCGGGCACCCTGGAGGCCGCCGCCAGCGGCTGCCCTTGCGCCCAGCTTTAATGGCGCGCCGCCGCGGACCCAAAGGGGTGCTGGCTCGTGGCCGGGTGCCTGGACGTAATCGAGTCGCACGCCAGCGTGCGGGAGTACACTGGCGAGCCTGTAGAGGAGAGCCACCTCAACGCCATAATCGAGGCCGCGAGGCGCGCCCCCACGGCGTGGAACCTCCAGCCGATAACCGTGATAGCGGTCACCGAGAGGGGCCTCCTCGAGAGGCTGGCCAGGGACGTCGGCGGCCAGGAGCACGTTGCCAGGGCCTCGGTGTTCCTGGTCTTCGCCCTCGACGCGAGGAAGGTGTGGCTAGCTGCGAGGAGCTCGGGCGTCGAACCCGCGAGGCCCGGGCTGGGCCACCTAGCCACCTGGATGCTCGACGCCGGCATAGCCGCCGGGTGGGCCGCCCTCGCCGCGGAGGAGCTCGGCTACGGTGTCGCCTTCATAGCCGTGTACGGCAACCCCTGCAGCGTCGCCGAGACCCTCCACCTACCCCAGGGGGTGCTGCCCGTCGTCGGCCTGGCCATTGGGAGGCCCGCCGAGAGGCCCGGGCCGAGGCCCCGCCAGCCCCCCGAGGCCTTCTGGGGCCGCAACCGGTACCCCAACCTGCCGCCCAGGGCCATGGCTGAGGCCGTCGCGGGCGTCTACGGCGGCAGGGCCGCCAGGCTCTACAGGCACGTGCTCGCCGCCGGGGGCTACTATGAGAGGGTCTCCAGCGTGCTCGAACGCTGCCTCCAGAGGCTCGACCCGGGAGGGGATGCCGGGCCTTGAACATACACCTCCAGGCGCCCCCATGGCTCCCCCCGGCCGTGTGGGTGTACCTCCTATCCCTGCTCCCCAGCGTCGAGGCCAGGTACGCCCTGCCAGTCGGGGTCTCCCTCGGCGTCCCCCCCGCGGAGGCGGCGCTCGCGGCGGGGCTGGGCGTGGCCACCCTCTCCCTAGCGCTGCCCCCAGCGCTCGCGTGGGCCCACGGGCTGGCGGAGCGCCTGGCCTCTAGGCCCCGGGGCGCCCTCGCCCGGCTCGCGGGGCTCTACCTGAGGTACGCCCGGCGGGCCCGCGAGAGGGCCGGGCCGGCGGCTGAGAGGTGGGGGCTCCTGGGCGTGGTGGCGTTCGTGGCGGCCCCCCTCCCCGGCACGGGGGTTTGGACGGGGGCGCTCGCAGCCCACCTCCTGGGCATACCGCGCCGCCGGGCTGCCGCGGCGCTGCTGGCGGGGGGCCTCCTCTCGGAGGCGCTAACCGGCCTGCCAACCCTGGCCCTGGGCTCCTAGATGGCGGGCGCCCCGGGCGAGCCGCCTGTACTCCAGGGCCACCACCGCCACCATGAAGTCTATCAGTATGACACCGTACGCCTCGAGCACCGCGGCGCTGGGCCACCCCACCGTGGCCCCCACGAGGCCCGCCACGGGGAACGCCGCCAGGGCGACGGCCAGGCTGGCCAGGGCTAGCCTGGACCCGCGGAGGGCGAGGCCCGCGCTGGAGAGAGCCAGGGCCAGGTCGGCCTGCACGAAGAACCAGGTGGAGACGAAGACGTGGGGCCTCGTGCCGGAGTGGTAGTAGCCTATCAGCGCCAGGAAGACCCCGGCGAGCGCCATGTACGCTGCCCCCGCCGCCTCCAGCCTGCCCCTCGACGCGGCTAGCATGGCCGCCCCCAGGGCTACTATGACGGCCCCGACTGCCATGAGGCCGTAGTTGTACACGCCCGGGCAGCAGCTCCCAGCGCCCCCCAGGTCGCTGAAGGCGTCCCTCGTGAAGGCGAACCAGCCCCTGTTCAGGTACCAGGCCGCCCCTATCACGGCCCACGCGAGCGCGATAGCCGCCACCGCGAGGGCGGGGATCAGCGATGCCAGGGCCGCGCCACGGCCCGGGTAGCTCGCCGCCACGGCTCAACCCCACGTGGGGCCCGCCGCTCGAGGCTGTTATTCGGGCGGCCCTTCACCGGTATGGGCCCGGAGGGCTACCCGGAGGGCACTGGGACGTAGTCGTAGTAGGCCCTCCCCTCCGGGTCAACCGCCACTATGGCCAGGGTTAGGGGCTGGAGGCCGCCGCAGCCGCTGGGCAGCCCGACCCTCAGGTATGCGGAGCTCCCGGCTGGCACTGTGATGTTGGCCGCGGGCTCCTGGCCCGGCCCGCAGTTCGCTATGTAGGCCAGCCTGACCGTCAGGTCTACTGTGGCGTTGCTCTCAACCTCGACTAGCACGGTGCCCCCGGATAGGGAGGCCCTGTAACCCAGGGGGGGAGGGTTCAGGGGGCCCATGATTGAGAGGTTAACGGGCTCCCCCACGCCGCCATACGCCACAACGAGCTCCACCGTGCCGGGCCTGTAGTAGCCCCTCGCAAGCTCCACCATCGCCTGGTAGACCAGTAGCCCGTTCCTCTCCCCCAACAGCCTGGGCCCCTCCCACTCCAGCCTCACGAGCCTCGACGACGAGTCTAGGGCGTACACTCCGAAGAGGCTGGGGTCGAGCTGGGACCTGGCGTAGACCACCAGGGGGAAGGGCTTGTAGAGGAACCTGGCCTCCACGAAGGGCGGAGCTATCACCTTGGAGAACACGTCCACCCGCCCCAGCCGCGGCGCCTCGCCCGGTGTGGTCGATGTGTTCGAGCCGCCCGGGGCTGCCGAGCCGGGTGGCGGCGCCTGGGGGGCCGACGTGTCGGGGGACTCAGCCTCCCCCCGCCCCCCACCCCCCAGGCTCGAGAGGGCGGCTGCGGCCGAGGCCGCCACTACCGCGAGGGCGAAGAAAGCTAGGAGGAGCCTCGAGCGGCCCCCACGCCTGTTGCTGGCCAAGCCTTGCTAGCCCCCGCCCGGCTGTGGGCCTCCAGGGTTTTAGCTGGGGGTCTACCGCCTCCTCAGGGCTAGTAGGGCTACGATTGCCACCACCACTAGCGCCGCGACCGCCGCTGCCAGCTTACCCGTGCCTCCCCCGCCCTTGCCGGCAGTGCTGGTCGTCGTGGGGGATGGCGTCTGGGTGTGCTGGGGTGTAGTGGGATGCGTTGTTGGCTGGGTGGCTGTTGGAGTGCTTGTCGTGGCTTGCGTCTGCGTGGCGGTTGGCCGGCTCGTCTGCTGGGGTGTCGTGGCCGAGGCTGTCCCGGCCGGGCTTGTGGTTGTTGCCTGGGGGCTCGTAGTCCCCTGCGTTGTCGAGGTGGTGGCCGTGGTTGTGGTAGTGGTAGATGGCGGGGCTGAGACCTCCACGCTAGTCCCGCCCTGCACGGTTAGCGGCGGCTGGGGCGAGAGCTGCGCCATAGCCTGGACCGTGAACCTCCACTCCACACTATAGCTGCCCTCCGAGGCGGGCGCTTCGAGGGTCACTGCCAGGGTTAGCCTGCCGTTGGGCGGCTGGAGGTCCTCCACTAGTATGGAGACGTTGCCACCGCTAACCGCCACCTGCGGGCTCTGCTGCTGGCCCTCCATCACCACCTCGACGCTGGCCAGGCTGAAGCCCTCGGGCAGCCTCAGGTCTAGGAGCACCAGGCTCTGGTAGGAGCTGCTATACTCCGCCTCGAAGGTGAGGTTCACCAGGCCGCCCGGCTCGACCGCGACGCTCTCGGGCGGGGTAGCCAGAACCGAGGCCTCCTGGCCAGCCGCCAGCACGCCCAGCAGCGGGGCCGCCGCCAGGAGGAGGGCGGCCGCGAGTGCTGAGAGCCTCCTGCGGGGCGCCACGGCCACAGCCACCAGCCCGGCTAGGGCAGCCGTGGCGGCCCCCGCGGCGGCCGCTGGGCTTCTAGGGTCGCTCAGGGTTCCTACACCTCCCTGGAGAGCTTCGGGGGCCGCGTGGGCGCCCGCCTGCTGTGCCCCCGGCAGCCTGGCTGCTAGGTAGGCCCTCCCGGGCTCGAGGCGGTCGAGGCTGCCGAGGGTCCCGGCCCAGCCCCACGCCGCGACGCGCCAGCGCCCCGTCTGGGGGTCTATCGTGTATAGTATTGTGTCCGCCAGGCCTAGGCTGCCGAGGGTTAGGTTGGGCTTCAGGGGCACTACTACGGCTGTCGAGCCGTCGGGGCTCCACCTGGCTATGTAGCTGGCGTTGACTGGCAGCGTGTAGCCCGTGTATGAGAGCGTGCAGGCCCCCGTGGAGTTCCTGGCGTCCACGAGGACCGCGGGGGCCCACGCCTCCCCCACGCCTGGGGCTAGGCTCCAGTCGGGGTATACCTGGTATACGCTAGCGTTGGGGCAGGCTGCCCCCAGGGCCTCCTCCAGCACCTGAGGCACCACCCCTATCGGCAGGGACGCCAGCTCGGCCGAGCCCGCCGGTATGGTTAGGTTGAAGGTCGCCGGCGTCCCGTTGACTAGGTAGAACACCGCCGTCGCGGTCCTGCCCTGGAGGTCCGTGAGCGAGACCGACGCCTCCACGGGGGTTGCGGGCTGGAGGCCCCTCGCTGCGAGTATCAGGGTTCCGTTGGGCATCCACTCGACAAGCTCTAGGGGCCCGCTCACCTCGGGCGTTACCCCCAGCATCTGGAGGGCCTCAATCGCGTCGTCCCACGCTACGAGCCTCAGGGTGGACTCGCCGGGCGGTATGATATACTGCGCCTGGGCCTGCAGGGCTGGCGGCTGCCAGTCGGCGTATAGCACCATCATAGCCGAGGACTCGTGGCCAGCGGCGTCCGCCGCGGTTAGGGTGACCGCGTAGACGCCGCCCACGCTAGCGTTTACCGTCACCACGGCCTCGTAGAGGCCCTGGGAGAGCTTGGCGAGGCTCACGTTGGCTGGAGCCCCGTTCACCGTGGCGTTGACCGCCTGCAGGTAGCCGCTGGCCTCTATGATTGTGAACGAGACGTTCACCACTGCGCTCGCCGCTAAGCTGCCGTTTGGCGGGGACTCGAGCGCCAGGGTGGGGGGTGTCAGGTCTACCACTACCTGGATGGTCTCGGTGGACGTCCTCCCGGCAGCGTCTACCGCTGTGAGGGTCACTATGTGCTGGCCCTCCTCCAGCTGGAGTTGTGCTGTGAGCGTGCCGTTCTCGTAGTTGAACCCGGCCGGGCTGCCGTCGACGTAGAGTGAGACCGTGTCTATCCAAGTGTCGTTGTCGGCGACAACCGCTACGAGCGTTACGTTTGTCGTGTTAGACACGTAGGCCCCCGGCACGTTCTCCACGGGCTCCACTATCTCCACAGTGGGCGGGTAGTAGTCGACGTAGAACACTATGGCCGCGTGGAGCGTGTTCCCCGCGGCGTCCTGCACGGCCACCAGCAGCGTGTTCCCGCCGGGCACGAGGGCGTCCTGGGGTATCGGCACTGCGACCTCGTATATCCCGCCGCCCACGGGTGTCAGGTTGACCCCTAGCTGCACGCCGTTCAGCTCCGCCTCGACGGCCGTCACGTTGGTTAGGGTCTCGCTAACCACTAGGACTGCGGAGCCCAGCTCCCCCGGCCTGGCCACGGTGCCGTTCGGGGGCGAGGCGCTCACGAGCTGCGGGGGCGTCTGGTCCACGATTACAACGCTCTCCGCGGAGGCCTCGTTGCCAGCGGCGTCCACCACCCTGAGGGCCACTGTGTGCACGCCCTCCGCGAGCGTTAGGTTCACCGCGGCCTCCCAGCTGGGGGTTGAGATGTTGTAGGTGCAGCATAGGCTGCCGTCAACGTAGATGGACGCCTGGACAAGCCATGTCACGTTATCCCAAGCCTCGGCCTGGAGCTCAACCGTGGAGGTGTTCGCCACGACACTAGCGGGTAGGCTCGCCTGGGGCGGGTAGGGGTCAACCGTGAAGAGTACTACTGCCCTGGCCTGGTGGCCAGCCTGATCCGCGGCCTCCAGGGTCACGTTGTGCCAGCCAGCGGTTAGGGTTAGCGTGGCCTGTAGGGAGCCCGTGGAGGGGTCGTAGGTGTAGCCGGTGTAGGCCTCGCCGTCAACGTACACACCGATACTAGCAGGGTCAACGCCCGACACGCTATCCGCCAGAGCCGCCTGGAGCGCCACGGTTGGCGAGGCTAGTATGGAGCCGTTAGCGGGGCTCTCGACGGATATGCTTGGCGGGGTGGTGTCTACCGTATAGGCCGCCTCCGCCTCCACCGTGTGGCCGGCCAGGTCCTCCACCGTGACCATCACAGTCGAGGCGCCATCCGGCAGCTCCACCTCGACCGTGGGGCTCGCCTCGAGGCTGCCGTTCAAGGGTATGACGACCGAGCCGCCGGGCCACTCTATGGTGGCGTTCGCCAGCCCTATGTTGTCGGAGAGCGTGACCGTGAGGTTAACCGCCGCCGAGGGGAGCAGGCTGCCGGGCTCCGGCAGTATGGCCTCCACCTCCGGCGGCGTCGTGTCGACAGTGAAGGCCAGGGTGGCTGAGGCTGTGTGGCCCGCCATGTCGCCCGCTAGTATCTCCACGGTGTGCTGGCCGTCGCTGGGGGTGAGGCACGCCTCGAGGCTGCCGGTAGCCGGGTTGTAGTCGTAGCCCACCTGCTGGCCGTCGAGCAGCACCTGTATGGAGGAGTCGTTCAGCTTCACGTTGTCGCTGATGGTAGCCTCAACGCACACTGGCAGCGAGGCCTGGTAGGAGCCGTTGGGCGGCCCCTGAACCTCGACCACGGGCGGCTGGCTGTCGCTGTAGAAGAGTGAGGCCGCGCGGGCGGTGGAGCCCCCGACGTCCGTGGCCACTATCGTGAGGTTGTGCTGGCCATCGTCAAGCGTTAGGGTCCAGGAGTTGCTGTACGTTCTACCCGTGCACTGGCAGCTGTCGAGCAGGGACCCGTCTAGGTACACCCTGACCTCGACGAGCCCGGCGTCGTCGGAGGCGCTTGCCGATAGGCTCACCGTCGGGCCCGGCAGGTACGAGCCCGCCTCCGGCTCCAGGCTGACGCTGGGGGCCTCCAGGTCCACCGTGAATAGCACTACTGCCCTGGCCTGGTGGCCAGCCTGGTCGGCAGCCGTTACTGTCACGTTGTGGCCGCCAGAGCCGAGGGTCAGGGTGGCGGTCAGGAGGCCCGAGCTGTAGGTGTAGCCGGTGTAGGCCTCGCCGTCAACGTACACACCGATACTAGCGGGGTTGACGCCCGAGACCTCGTCGCCTATGCTGGCCACGAGGCTTACCTCGCCCGTCGAGAGGACCGAGCCGTTGGAGGGCTGCACCACGTCTATC
Source organism: Acidilobaceae archaeon (assembly GCA_026985435.1). Lineage (GTDB taxonomy): Archaea > Thermoproteota > Thermoprotei_A > Sulfolobales > Acidilobaceae > Calypsonella. The sequence continues at coordinate 7,066 of JALSQL010000143.1, read as the reverse complement.
GAGGGGGGCTCTGTGTCAACCGTGAACTCCACCGTCTCAACGATGCTGTTCCCAGCCTCGTCGGCAGCTACCACGTAGAGCTGGTGGCCCCCATCTCCCAGGGTGACTGTGTCATAGTAGCTCACCGGGCCGGGGCCCCCGCCGCTGAACACCAGCTCCCCATCGATGTACACCTCAACCATGCTCAGCGACCAGTCGTCGGATGCGGTGAGGTTAACCTCCACGCCGGCCTCGGGGTAGAGGGCCCCGCCCTCGGGGGAGTAGACGTTCACCGCGGGTGGCTCCAGGTCCACGACCAGCCAGCCCGTGGCCGTCGAGGTGTGCCCCGCAAGGTCCGAGGCTTCGAGCTCCACCGTGTGGTTGCCCGGGCCTAGCGTTACGCAGGCCTCCACCGTGCCCGTGGACTCGTTGTAGCTGGCGTCGACGGGCGTTCCGTCGACGAGGAGCGTTATGGTTGATGGGTCCACGCCTATCCCGTCGGACACCGTGCCAGCGATGCAGTAGCTGGTCTCGTTCACGAACAGCCCGCCGGGCGGCGGCGCCTGGAGCTCCACGGTTGGCGGCGTGTTGTCGACCGTGAAGTCCACTGTGACGGTGCGGTTCCTGCCGAACACGTTCTCAGCGTACACCTCGATCTCGTGGCTCCCCTCGTCGAGGGCCAGCGTGCCCTGGTAGCTCCACTCCGTCTCGCCGTTGCAGCTGCACGAGTCCAACACGCTGCCGTCCAGTAGCACGGTGACGTTCTCCAGGCCGCTGTCGTCGCTCACCGTAATGTTCACGTAGACGCTGGGGCCGGCGACCACGCTCGATGGCTCCGGCTCCTCAACCTCCACGCTGGGGGCTCCGGTGGCTACTGTGAAGCTGACCGTCGCCGTGGCCGGGTTGCCCGCCTGGTCGCTCACCGTTATCGTGGCGGTGTAGTTGCCATCGTTGAGGCTGGCGCACGCCTGCACGGCCCCTGTGGAGGGATTGTAGGTCGCGGGCACGCTGCCGTAGCCGCTTATGGTGACCTGGAGCGTGCTCCAGTCCACGCCGCTCAGCCCATCCGAGACCGTGGCGTTTATGCAGACGTCGTTGTAGCCCAGCCTCTCACCCTCGCTGGGCGCCTCCACATCGATGGTGGGCGGGGTCTGGTCGACCCCGAAGCCCCCTGTGTAGTGGGCCGTGTTGCCGGCTGCGTCAGAGACGGCGAGGTGTAGGAGGTGCCAGCCCTCCCCGACGCTGTAGCTCACTGTCACCCTGCCGGTCGAGGGGTCCACGGTGACGCTCGCGGGCTGCCCGTCTATGTCGGCCTCGACGCTGGCCCAGTCCACGCCGCTGGTCTCGTCGGACACCACGAATACTATGGAGCCGCTGGCCTGGCTGGTCCAGCTGCCTATTGGGCCCGAGTAGAGCTCCACCTGAGGCGTAGCCGTGTCCACCGTGAACTCTAGCACGACAGTCACAGCGTTGCCAGCGTCGTCCCACACCAGGGCCTCCACCTCGTGCCCGCCGTCAGCCAAGCTGGCGTGGTAGTAGACGAGCCAGAGGCCCCCGCCGAGGCCCTCGACACTAGCATTGACCTGGGAGCCGTCGATGCTCAGGTTCGCGGCGAGGGCCGGGGATATGTCGGTGAAGGTTAGGTTCACCCAGACCTCCGACTCCGCCAGGTAGGAGCCGTTGCCTGGCGTCGCCGAGACGAGGCTAGGCGGTGTGGTGTCGACCGTGAATGCCGTGGCGGCCTCGGGGCCCTGGTTGCAGGATAGGTCGAACGCCGAGACGGCGACCTGGTAGACCCCGTCGGCCAGGCTATCGGGGGGCGACCAGCTCGTCTCGCTCGAGTTGAGCGTCACGTTGTAGAGTACCCCGCTGGAGTTGCTGAGGACTAGCGTGTACCCGGCGACTGCGAGGTTCTCCTCGGGCTCCGACCAGGTTATGTTGGGCTTCGGCGAGTATGCCGGCTCTACTGTGAGGTTGCCCGGGGGGCCCGGCGGGTCGCTCTCGTTGACGAGGATGTCAACCCTCACTATGTCCCCGGGCGACACCTCCACGCTGGTAGCGTTAACCCCCTCAACGAAGAGGTATACTGCGCCGCTGTAGTTCTCCACGCTCAGCTGGTACGCGCTCGGCTCTACCGTGCCGTTACCCGTGGAGGTGCCGGCCAGCACGGTGCCGTTGGGGGCTACTGCGTATACGTGTAGCCCGCGGGGGGCCGGCTTGAGGCTCCCGTTGGACTGGCACACTATGCTAACGTTACCGTATATTGTCGCTGGCAGCGAGGGCGGCGCCTGGTCTGCCCCCACCCGGCCCCCGCCCGCGGGGCCCCCTAGCTCGTGAGGGCCGCCAGCCGGGGGGAAGCCGGGGAGCACCGCTAGGGCGGCAGCCAGGATCGCCACTGCTAGAGCCACGCCTAGGATGTAGGCTTCACCACGCCTTTGAGGGGCTACCATAGCGGACCAATCCTCCCACTATACGGGTCGGGTACAGTATACCCCGGAGGCCCCCGGGGAGCAGCGGCTCATTTAAGTCTTAGGATGAAACGCTACATAAGCTTGAGGCCTATAGTAGAGGATTCGATAATAAAAATATTAATGGGAAAAGAGGGTGGAACGCCCCGGCTGGGGTCTAGCGCCGCTAGTCTAGCGAGTACCAGGTCGGCACGATCAGCGTGGTGTCTGTGTAGGCGTAGATCCACATGCCAGTGCCCGGTAGCAGGGTGTACCTGCTATCCCTCGGCACCGCCACCCAGACGTGGTGCTCGGAGTCGTAGAGGTAGACCATTCCGAATATCGCGGTGTCCGGTATGCTGCTCAGGTAGGTTCCCAGACCCATCGGTGCGGCCGAGGTGAAGCCTAGGAAGTAGCCTCCCTCTGGTATGTCGTAGATTATCGGGGTCGGGGGTACTCCGCCGTCGTCACTCACGTAGGGTAGCATGCCCTGCATCAGCATGAAGCCCTCGCTGCCGTTGTAGTTGACCCAGAAGGCCATACCATCCTTTATGGGGGGCACCGTCGAGGCGTTGGTTACGCCGGGTATGTAGGCTATCCACGAGCCGGCGTCGTAGTTGTAGATGTAGATGGCGTTTATGCTGCCGCCGCCTATGGCCAGCCAGCCGGCCAGCTCGTCAACGCTTACGGTGTTCACCATGGGTATCGACATTAGGTTCCAGCCGGAGTACAGCTCCGCCGGGAAGAAGGCGCCCTTCGGGACCTCAACTGTGGCGGCGTGGTAGCCAGTGTTGCCAGCGAGGTCGGAGGCCGTGGCGTTGAAGGTCACGTTCACCGCCTCCATCTGGAGGCCGGTGAAGACCAGCAGGCGGCCGTCGACGGCGATTATCCAGGGCTCGCTCATGCCGCCGCTGACGCTATCAGCATAGAACTCCCCGATAGTGTAGGCTGCCTCCTCCCAGTCGGGCAGGCTCCAGTAGCCGCTGGTGGTTATCGCCCAGTAGCCGCCGCCTAGGGCCGCTAGGGGCACCTCGAAGGCGTAGGTGCCGCTGGGTGTCGCTATGTAGAGCGTGAACTCGCCACCAGCCAGGTGGGCGTCGCTCACCGTTATGTTGTATATCATAGCGCCGCCCATGACGGGGCTGACCTCGAAGCTCACCGTGGGCGGCGTTGTGTCTACGTGGAAGGTGTAGTTGGCCGAGCCGCTGTTGCCTAGGAGGTCGCTGGCGCTAACCTCCAGCCAGTAGTCCCCGTCGGCCGCGACAGTGACCTCTATGGTTAGAGTGCAGGTGCCGCCGCTGCAGGCCTCCTCCTTGACTATGGCGCTGGCGCCGCTGGTGCTAACGGCTATCGAGTCCACATCTAGGCCTATACCGGTGTCGGTGACGTTCACGGTCACATTGAAGGTTAGAGCATTGAACCAGCCCAGGTCGCTGCCGTCGGGCGGGCTGAAGACAGGCGGCTCAGCGTCTATCCTTATGCCCTCAGTGTCGTTCGCGGCCGTGGTGTGCTTAGCCTCAGGTGCTAGGGCCTCCGGTATGAACTTGCTATAATAGTAGTAGTCGGTGACGTTGAGTGTCACCCGGTAGGTGACGCCGGGGCTTAGGCTGCAGTGCTCGCTCAGGTTCACGCTGCCGAGCGTGGAGAGGTCGAGGCTCTTAGTTACGGTGCTGTCGGGCATCCAGAGGGTTATGGTGCAGAGCCTCGTGGAGCCATCGTAGACGTAGAGGTATATGGGACCTAGCCCGTAGTCGTCGCTAACGTTGCCCTGGAGATGTATGACACCGCCGGTCCAGTACTCTACCGTGAAGTTATCGGTGCTTATGCTAGGCGGGGTTACGTCGACATAGTAGGTTATGTTTATGGTCTTGGTGTTGCCAGCGTAGTCAGTAACCTTGACTATGACTGTGTGCCACCCGCTCGCGGTCAGTCCGCTCTCCATACCTGAGAGGTCGAGTGTTAGCGTCTCGGTCCCAAGCCCGCTTGAGGTGGTGTCACTAGTGTTGTCCTTGCCATCCACTGTCACGGTGAAGCTGCTTATGGGGCTGGAGTCCGTGAAGATTAGGACGTATCCTATACTGTCATAGTCTGGGTCCACTATCGTGCCGTTTAGGTCGTCGAAGCTGGATGCACCAGTGTCGAGCGCGGGGGCCGTCCTGTCTACTACCAGCCAGAACATCTGGGTGGCACTGTTGCCGTTGCAGTCCTTAACGAAGACTGTTATGTTGTAGGTGCCCTCGCTCCACCCTGATATGTCCAGAGTTATCGTGGCAGGACTCATACTCGTGTTATAGCTGCCCGAGAGCTCCTCGGAGCCGTTCACGTAAACCTCTAGTGTCATTTCAGAGTAGTCCGCTAGGCTCACGTTGAACTGTAGCCCGCTGGCGTTGGTGTAGTACTTCCCGCTGTAGAGCGTGGCGTTCACATCGGTTATGCTGACGACGGGTTCGCTGGCGTCTAGCACTATGAGGTAGGTGTGGGTCGCGCTGTTACCAGCGTTGTCCTTGACTGTCACCGTTACTACGTAGTAGCCCTCGCCTACCAGGTTCACGGTCTCGGTCCAGGCTAGGCTGCTCGTGCCGGAGGGTGTGGAGTCGCCGTAGTGGGTGTAGTTCTCCAGCTCTATAGTCGAGGCCGCGTCGTCGAAGCCGGATACACTGTCCGTGGCTGTGAGTGTTAGTGTTAGGCTTGTCTCGTTGAAGCAGTTGAGGCTGCCCTCGCTTAGGGAGGGTGTCACCGTGAGTGTGGGGGCGGACTTGTCGGCCACGAGCTTCGCTGTCTCCGTGGCGCTGTTGCCGGCGAAGTCGGTGGCTGTTATCGTGAACTGCACCGACTCGCCGTCGCCCAGGGTGCTGGGTATCTCATACTCTATGTAGAAGTGTGTGCTGTTGACCCTCTCCACGGTGTAGCTGCTGGCGCCGTCGCTTACCGTGATCGTGTCGCTTAGCTTGTAGGTTAGGTTCTCCAGGTCGGTCACCTTAAAGAGCAGGTACACCGTATTGTCGCCCGCGTTGGAGAACCAGGCGGTCCCGTTCGTGTAGAGCTCGTCCGTGAATGCGGCGTCCCTGTAGAAGCCCACCACGCTTATAGTCGGGGCGCTGTTGTCAACAACCACGTCGAGGCCTATGGACTTGGTGTTGCCAGCGTAGTCTGTCACGTCAAAGGAGAAGTATATCGCGCTGCCGTCGGGTAGGCTGGTAGCGTTGTCCGTAACGTTTATCGCCACGTTGAAGTACAGCTCCATCTTGTCGGGGCTCAGGCTGGTCGTGTTGTAGATGTAGCTCTCACCCGTTATGTTGGTATACACGTTGCTTATGTTCAGGGGGTACAGTGATAGGTTGAGGTAGTTGGTGCCGTCTATTGTGTCCTTGAGGGTGAAGTTGAGCGTTATGAACTTGTCGTCTCCTACGGTGACGAACTTAGCGTAGTAGTGGTCGCCATCATAGCCTGGGTACCTTATCGTGTAGTCTGGCGCTGCCGAGTCCACCATAACCTGCAGCTCCGCAGTGTCGTGGTATATTGTCTCGAACGAGCTGGTTATGTGGTAGCTTACAGCGTATATCGTGTAGAACCCGCCCTCGCTGGTCATGGTTGCGTTGAAGTCTATCGAGATAGTCCACCCGTTGCCTAGCGCCAGGCTGCCGGGCGAGGTGTACGAGGCTATAGCCAGGTAGTTGGTGCCGTTGACAGTCACGTTGGTTACCTCGTAGGACCAGCTGCCCACGAAGCCGCCTGTATCGTTGTATACCTTTATACTGTTTATCTGCACGGTATCGGGGTCGGCTATGGGCGTCCCGCTAGCGTTGAGCAGGATATAAACCTTCTCGACGCTCGTCGTCTCATCGTTGTTCGTAACGTTTATAACTATGTGGCTATAAGCAACTCCACCCCTGAAGACGTGCTTGTTGATCGTAGCCGAGATCTTCCCGGCCCCCTCAGCGGTGGGCATGCCTGGGACTGGGTGTGCCATGGCTGCGAGTGCCGGGGCGGCTATGAAGAGGGCCGCTAGCGCCGCGGCCAGGATTATCCTCGAACTCGACATACTCTATACTGCACCCCATACTTAGAGGTAGGGCTCCCCTTGCAGGGAGCCTCCCGCAGAGTACGATGCCAGTACTCGTATATAAGTGTAGAACATATGATTGTTTCTAGCGATTATTCTAGTTTTTCTTGTGGAACCTCTGCAAGGGTTTGCATAATATTAGATGTAAGTCCATGATAAATATATGATAATTTATAATACTTTAAATTACTATGCCTGCCTTAAATTACCGGTTACGTGTAACGCTGGTGGACTGGCAGGCGGTAGTGCGCCTGATGTGGCGGTGTAAGCTATAAGGCTGTGGCTCCGAGGGTTTAGCGTGGGGTCCCCAGGTTGGACGTGGTGGAGGCCGTCGTAGCTGTTGACGCCGCGCTGTCGGCCTGGCTTGCGGTTGTGCTGGTCAGGCTCCGCAGGCTGCGCCTCCGGAGGGTTGCGGAGGAGGCCCTGGCTAGCGCCCTCGCGGATGCGGCCAGCGCTGGCGGGGAGGCTCCGGGGCTGGCGGCCCTCGTGGAGGAGAGGAGGGCCGGGCTCGCCCGCTGGCTTCCCCGGGGCTACCTGCCGCTCGAGGAGATGCTTAGGCTGGAGGCGAGGGTTCTAG
>JALSQL010000142.1 GCA_026985435.1 Acidilobaceae archaeon | reverse complement strand
AAGACAGGGCTGGCCGCGGCGATGATCGCCGTGGGGGCCGCGGTGGCGGTGGCGTACCCCTACGGTCTCTTCTACGCCCCCAGGAGCCTGCAGTGGCTGCTGGTCAGGGCCACGCTGGCGGCGGCGGCGCTGCTAGTAGGGGCCTTCATAAGCGCTACTGGCATCGCCGTACTGGCCCTAGGGAGGGCTGGCAGGGGTGAGGCTGAAGATACTGGTGAGGGCTAGGAAGGACGCCAAGGCGGTCGAGGCGGCGGCGAGGGCCTACTACCCCGACTTCGACGTGAGGGTCGAGAGCCTCGGCGGCGCCCGGGGGGAGGAGCTGGCGTCGAGGATAGCCTCGGAGGCCGAGCCCTTCACGCTCGCCATCCTGCCGCGGGGCGCCGCCAGCCTCGTCAGCCCGGCCGAGCTACCCCCACTCGCCAGGCTCGTGGAGGCGCCGGCGAGGGATGTGAGGAACCTGCGCCTGGCGCAGATAGCGGCCCTCATAGACAGGGGTAGGGCCCTCATACGCCTAGCCGCCAGGTGGAGCCCGGGGCTGGGGTCCTACATCCTAGACGCCCCAGCGGCGCCCCCGGGGGTGGAGGCCAGCCCCGACTCCGACAACACCCTACTCTACTCCAGGGGCCTCGACACCCTCTCAGGGCTCGTCGGCTGGGGGCTCTCGGGGCACGCCCTAGCATACACCCGGGGCGACTCGATGGTCGTCCACTACTCGGGCGAGGCCCTAGCAGGCCTCTCTGTCTCGCCCCCGGGGCCCAGGGTGGAGTGGGCGCGCCCGCCGCCCGGGGGCGCCGCGCCGGCGCCGCTCGAGGCCGTGGCCGAGGCGAACAGGGGGGTGCTCGAGGCGGCCGTGGGCTCGCTCGCCTCTTGGCTGCGAGGGGCTGCCGGGGAGCCATCGAGGGTTATAGTGCCGTGGAGCGGCGGCAAGGACTCCACGGCGGCGCTCATAGTGGCGGTCGAGGCCTTCGGGGCCGAGAGGGTCGTCGCCGTGGCTGTAGACACAGGGGTGGAGTTCCCCGAGTCCGGGGAGTACATAGAGAGGGCCTCATCGAGGCTGGGCGTGGAGGTGGTGCAGGTCAGGGCGCCCCTGAGGGAGGCGATCCTCGGGGGTAGGGGGCTGCCCAGGCGGGGCGAGAGGTGGTGCACGGGCCTCAAGCTGGAGGCGCTGGCGTCCGCGGTGAGGAGGATAGCCAGGGGCGAGCCGAGGCCCGTGGTGGTTGTTGGCGACCGCGACGCGGAGTCGAGGGCTAGGAGTAGGAGGCCGCAGGCGAGGGTGGACCCCTACCATGGGATCCTAACCCTCGCCCCCCTGAAGCTCCTGGGGGGCGCCCACGCCCTCCTAATACCGGTCGCCAGGGGTCTGGGGGTCAACGGCCTCTACGGGGAGGGCTTCTACAGGATAGGCTGCTACATATGCCCGTACATGCGGGGTTGGGAGCTCCACATACTGAGGTCCAGGCTTAGGGGGAGGCTCGAGTCGAGGCTCCCGGAGGCCCGCAGGCTCCTGGGCCTCTTCCTGGATGGGGGTAATTAGGCTGGCCCGCCCGCAGATAGCGGGGGGCCCGCTTGGCGGAGAGGGTTAGGTTCCAGCTACTGGACGCTTCCTACGAGGTCGTGGGGGGCAGGCCTAGGATAGTCATCTGGGCCC
>JALSQL010000141.1 GCA_026985435.1 Acidilobaceae archaeon | reverse complement strand
TACATCTCTTAGTCTTGCTTATTTTCAACTGGTGCGCGCAATAGCATCCGCGGTATGGCATGGTTTTTATTGGGTTTTTCGTTTTTGGCTGTTGGGGGGTGGGTGGTGGGTTTTTGTGTTTTCTGCCGAACAGCCCGCCTTCGGGCTTAAAAGGCTCGGGGCCTGTTAGCGGTAGCGCTGGAGGCCCCATGTGCGGGGCCAAGACCGAGAACACCACAAACCACACCAGTTGAAAATAAGCAAGACTAAGAGCTGTTCTCTGGATTGAGAGACCTGGGAGTGGTTGAAAATAAGCAAGACTAAGAGCGCCCATGCCTGTTCCCTCCTCTCACTACGTGTTGAAAATAAGCAAGACTAAGAGCAGGCTTGCAAAGGGGTTTATCTATGGTAAGTTGAAAATAAGCAAGACTAAGAGTCGGCCTACCTCGCACCTGCCCCTTCAGGTTCGTTGAAAATAAGCAAGACTAAGAGCATTCATTGTTGATAACGCAACAATATTATATTCATGCTTCGTTGAAAATAAGCAAGACTAAGAGTAACGGGGATTATCAAGCTGGCCCTCATACCCGTCGGTTGAAAATAAGCAAGACTAAGAGTTGGTAGCTCTCACGCCCTTGCTGCTGGGTTCCAGTTGAAAATAAGCAAGACTAAGAGTTCTATGCTGATGACGGCCAGGGAGATGTGCAAGTTGAAAATAAGCAAGACTAAGAGCCAGACAATGTGTGGGATCGCGCGCACGCCGTGGCCAGTTGAAAATAAGCAAGACTAAGAGATGAACGCGGCGGGCCTGTCCTGATAGTAGACTGTTATGTGTTGAAAATAAGCAAGACTAAGAGCGTAGCCACGCCTGGGGATCTTGGCTGGTAGTGGTGCGTGTGTTGTTTTTGTGGTGGCGTGTATGGGAGTGTGGTTGGCCGGCGCTCTTGAGGGAGGCTTGTTAGGTTCGGGGGTGGTGGGCCCGCGGGGATTTGAACCCCGGACCTCCGCCGTGTCAGGGCGGCGTCCTAACCAGGCTAGACGACGGGCCCGCCCCACGTCCCTGGGGCTCCCTGGGGTGGCCTTGCCTGCGGGGGTTTTAGTGGGTTACGCCCAGCCTGGGCTGCCGGGTGGGCCGCCTGGTTGGGGCCTCGCGGGGGCTCGCTGTTGCCTACGCCGTGCTGGCGGCTGTCCTGTGGGGTACGCTCGGGGTGGTGTACAGGTGGGGGGAGGCCCTGGGCGCTAGTGGGGAGTGGATGGCGGCCGGGCGCCCCCTGGTCCCCGCGCTTGTGGCTGTGGGCCTCTGGCTCTCGGGGCGCGGCGGGCCCTCCAGGTGGAGCCTCGCCGTGGGGGTTATACTCGGGGTTTTCGTCCCGGTCTACCTCTGGGCGGTGAGGGCTGCCGGGGCGGCTGTGGCTAGCATTCTCCTCTACACGGCCCCCGTCTGGGTGGCCCTAGCCTCGGGGCTGGCCGGGGACCGGGCTGGCGTGGGGGGCCTGGCCCTGGCTGGCCTGGGCAGCGTGGGCGCCGCGCTCGTCGCCGCCGGGGAGGGCCTCGGTGGCCCTGGGGGTGTGGGCGCCCTGCTGGGGCTGCTGTCGGGGCTGCTCTACGCCGCGTACATCCTGGCGGCGAGGGCCGCCGCTAGGAGGGGGGCGTCGCCCGTCGAGGTGGGGGTGCACAGCCAGCCGGTCGCCGCCGTGGTGGCCCTGGCCCTGCTCAAGCCGGGGCGGCCCCCCGGGGTTCTGGACGCGGCGCTCATGCTCTACACGGGCGTGGCGACTATGCTGGTGCCCTACACCCTGAACGCTATGGCGCTCAGGGCTATGGAGGCGCATAGGGTCGCGACGATATCGCTCGTGGAGCCCCTCACGGCCACTATCCTGGCCTGGATGCTCCTGGGCGAGAGCCTCTCGCCGGCGCAGATCCTGGGGGCCGCGCTGGTCCTGGCATCGGCGGCCCTGGCGGCGCGGGCGGGGTGAGGGCGCCGTTAAGAGTCCCCAGCGCCCTCGTGGCCGGTGTGGGGGCGGTGTTTGGGTCTGGGGCTCAGGCTCCTGAGGGTTGACGTGGGTAGCGGGGAGTGGGGCGTAGAGGAGGTCGACGGGCTGCTCGGCCCCCTGGACCTCGGGGTCACGCTGCACCTGGGCGAGTACTCCAGCTACCGCTACGACGCCTACAGCGAGCGCAACGCCGTCGTGCTCGGCTGGGGCCCCTTCGCCCACAGCCGCCTCCTGGGCTCCCATAGGGTAGTAGCGGTGTTCAGGAGCCCCCTGACCGGCGGGCTCCACGCGAGCACCATGGGGGGCGCCGCCTGGGTCTGGGCCAGGAGCGGCCTGGACGCCCTGGCGGTGGAGGGCAGGGCCGAGGAGCCCTCGCTACTCCTAGTCGAGGGCGGCCCCGGCGGCGAGGTGAGGGTAAGGGTGGCCCCCCTCGAGGCCCGCCTGGGGGACCTCTGGAGGCCCAGGCCCGGGGGGCTCTACGGGGCCAGGCTGCTGCAGGAGGCCGCGGAGGCCCAGGCCCGGAGGCTCGCCTCGACGGCCGCCCTGAGGGTGGCAGTAGTCGGCCCCGCGGCGGAGGCGAGCCACGCTGGGGCCCTGCAGAGCTGGGAGCACGGGTGGAGGGTCGTCGACGGCGCCAGCAGGGGTGGCGTGGGGAGCGTGCTCCTCAGGGCGCACGGAGTCGCAGCCATAGCCGTGGGGGGCCGCCTCGAGCCCCCGAGGAGGGAGAGGCTCGCCGCGTACAGGGCCGCCGAGGAGGCCGCCCGGGAGAGGGTGGGGGCGCCCCTGGCTAGGGCCGTGCTGGGCACGACTAGGAAGTACCGGTTCGACGAGCGCCTCGGGACCGGGGGGACGTTCGGGGTCAACTATGTCCACTACAGGGAGCTCGTGCCGATGCTCGCCTTCAACACTATATACTACAACGTCACGGTGAGGCTGAGGCTCCACGCCATGCTGATGGAGAGGTTCTGGGGGCCGTTCCAGGCCGAGGTCTTCTCCGGCAGCCCGGCCGGGAAGTGGCTCACCTGCGGGGAGCCGTGCCCCGTGGCCTGCAAGAAGGTATACCGGGGGGTTAAGGTGGACTACGAGCCGTTCCACGCGCTCGGCCCGATGGTGGGGGTGTTCGAGCTGGACCACGCAAGGAGGCTCGTGGAGCACGCTGACGCGCTGGGCGTAGACGCGATAGAGGCCGGCCACGCCGCCGCCTGGCTGCTGGACCTGGCCTCGAGGGGGATCATAGACCCGGCCTCCATAGGGGCCAGCGGCAGGCCCGTCATGGAGCCCGACCGGTACAAGCCGGAGCACAGCGGGGCCCACGCGGGCGCCGTCGAGAAGGTGCTACTAGCCGCGTACCACCCGGAGCCCCCCGGGGAGCTCGGGGGCCTCGAGCCGGCGGTGCTCGCGGGGAGGCACGGCATAAGGGCGGCCGCCAGGGAGCTGGAGTCCAGGGGCGCCAGCGGCGCTGGCGACTGGGCGGTCTACGCCGCCTTCGGGCACGGGGGCTGGTATATGACCCCCAACCTCTACTGGACGCCCGGCATGATAGCCCCCCTCTACATGCTGGGCCGCTACTGGACGAACTACACGCCAACCTTCCAGGAGCCAGAGGACTATGCTAGGACCAGCCTCCAGCGCGCCGCTGCAGAGTACGCGGTGGACAACGCTGGGTTCTGCAGGTTCCACAGGGGGTGGGTTGAGAAGGTGCTCGACCGCCTATACGAGGCGCTTGGCGCGAGCGTGGACCCGATAGGGAACGCTAGGAGGATGTACAGGCTCGTCGCCGACTACCGAGAGCGAGCCGGGGCGCAGCCCGTCCCCTGGGAGACGAGGAAGACGATGGACATACTCGCCACGATAGCGGCCGAGATGGGGGCCGGCGGGTGGGCCGAGAGGCTCGCCGGCGACCCCGGGGCGGCGCTGGAGTGGTGGGAGAGGTTCCACGCCGAGGTTAGGAGGCTCCTGGAGGCCTGGTAGTGCGCTTGTATCTCCAACCTATATAATCCGCCCCTCGACCCCGGGGCACCCCACGGTGCACGGCTAGGGTTGCAGAGGGGGCTGGCCGAGAGGAGGAAGCGCATACTAGGAGACCCCAGGGTGACCCTCCTGATAGTAGAGCTGAGCCTCCCCCTCTTCGTCTCGGGCAGCCTCCAGAGCCTCTACAGCATAATAGACACATTCTGGCTCAGCCGCCTGGGAAGCGCCGCCCTCGGGACACCCACGGTCTCGTGGCCCTACCGCGGCGTGCTCATGAGCCTCGGCTTCGGCCTCGCGAGCAGCCTCAGCGCCCTCGCAGGCCAGTACATAGGGGCTGGCGACTACAGGCGGGCGTCTAGGAACGTCGGCCAGGTCCTCGGCCTCCTCCTGGCGGTGGGCGTGCCGGGCACCATAGCGTTCTACGCCGCCCGCCACCTCTACATCGACGCAACAAGGATGCCCGAGGACGTCGCGGCGCTGGCCGAGGGCTACATAGCGGTCACCCTGGCGGGCGTGCCGTTCACCTACGTCTTCCTCGTGTTCAACTTCGCCCTCGGCGCCGCCGGGGACACGAGGACGCCCATGAAGGTTAGCGTCGCCACCACACTCCTCAACTTCGCCCTCGACCCCCTGATGATATTCACGCTCCACATGGGGGTGGTCGGCGCCGCGGCCGCCACCCTAGCCTCGAACGTGGTGGCGGGCTCCTACGCCGCCTACAGCCTCCTCACGGGGGCCCACGGCCTGAGGGTGAGGCCTGGGGACCTGCTGCCCGAGGGGCGCACCCTCAAGCTTATAGCAAGGGTCGGGGGGCCAACGACGGCGCAGAGGCTCCTGACCACCGTGGGCTTCGTGGTGATGATGCGCATAGTGGGCGGGCTGGGCACGCCTGTCGTCGCGGCCTACAGCATAGGCCAGGTGATGCTGAGCATAGACCACATAATAGTGTTCCCACTGGTGAGGAGCACCAGCATAATAATAGCGCAGAGCCTCGGGGCCGGGCTACTCGATAGGGCCAAGCGGGCCCTCCAGGCCGGCCTGAGGCTCGTGGTGGCCCTGGTGGGCCTCTACGTGGCCGCGCTGGTGGCGGCTAGGGACCACTTCATAGGGGTGTTCACGGGCGACCCCCAGGTCTACAGCGCGGCCAGCAGGATGATCCTAATCTTCGCCCCCAGCGTCCTGGGGTTCGACCTCACGATACTCGCCGACTCCACGGCCAGGAGCAGCGGGCACACCCTACTCGTGAGCCTCCTAGGCGCGGCGAGGCTCTGGCTCCTGAGGATACCGCTATCCTACACGCTAGCATACAGGCTGGGCCTCGGCGACACCGGCCTCTGGCTGGGCATGGCCGCCAGCAACTGGGCCACCGGGGCCGCGGCGCTGGCGTGGCTGCTCTCGTACAGGTGGCTGAGGCCGATAGTCGAGCCGGCAGCCCCTAGGCGGGCGGGGACCGTATAGACTCGAGGGCCTCAGCAGCCGCCCTGGCAGGGTCGGGGGCCCGGGTTATGGCGCCCCCGATGATCACGATCCTAGCCCCGGCGGCGACGAGCCTGCCAGCCTCGCTGGGTCGGACCCCGCCCGCGACGGCCACGGGACCGCCGAAGGCCCTCGCCACCCTCTCCACGAGGCCGGGCACCTGGCCGGCGGTTATGCCCAGCCTCCTCTGCACGTCTATCCCGATGTGTAGAAGCACTACGTGGACCCCGAGGCCGCGGAGCCTCTCGGCGGCCGCCACGGGGTCCTCGACCCCTATGAGGTCGGCGTAGACGGCGACGCCAGCCTCCTCCCCGGCCCTCACGGCCTCCTCCACGGTCTCCCGGGGCGCGGCCGCCAGCACCGTGGAGGCGTCCGCCCCAGCCCCGGCTGCGAGGCGCACCTCGAGGGCCCCCGTGTCCACGGTCTTCAGGTCGGCCGCGACGAGGTGGCCGCCCGGGAGAGCCCTTAGAACCCTGACCGCCGAGAGGCCGGCGGACTTCACCAGGGGGGTTCCAGCCTCCAGTATGACGTCACCCTGCCTGGGCAGCCTGAGGGCGAGCTGGAAGGCCTCGCCCAGGCTCGTGTGGTCGAGCGCCACCTGGAGGAGGGCGCCATGCCTGTCCAGGGCCGAGCCCAGCCTGCCGGGCACCCCCACGCCTGGCCACCGCGTGGGCGTTGGCGGCCAGCCTTAAATCACGCCCGTTTGTCCCTACCGCTTCATTCTGTTTAGAATTGTAGTAAATTGTGTCTGCGGTAGGGACTTCCGCCTCGCCCATACGGGTCTGGGTACCCGTATGGGGTCATGGGTGGCTGTCGAGCCCAACGGCACGGGGCTCCCATCTAGGGGAACCAACCCTATGGGGCTTGGAGCAATGCTCCCATCGCCCCGTAGGGCTTTAAGGTAGAGGTTCCAACACGCAACGACATCTCGATGCCATAGCTCTCCTCCTCCACTACACCTACCTATCCTTGAACTATTATCGTAGTTTATCGGCGCGTTGTGTATTGGACATAGCTTAGAAGTGTGCTTTGGATTAACATAGATTAGTGGAACTCCCAGCTCCCTAGCTTTCTCCTCAATAGCTCTCTGGATACCTCTGAAGCTTGCCTGGAATATCCTATGGCGTAGTTGTCTATCTTTTATCTTCTTAATCATGTTGTTTGCAGGCTTCTTACCTAGCTTCTCAAGGACAATAGCGTATTGCTTCTCATAAGCAGTCTCAACGATGTTACTAGCTATCTTCCGTCTAACGTCCTGCTTCTTAGCTCTCTCCTTAAGCTTCCTCATAACCTTCCTTTTAATCCTTGACCTTACACCATATAGTTTGTCGCATCTCTCCTGTATACTCTTCCTACGGTAATAGTATCCGAGGACAAGCGTCTTCATATTAGTCTCAAAGAGGTAAGCCACTCCATCGAGTAGGATGGTAACGTTATCCTCATTAACGTCAACGGGTAGGTAGCCTTTCGGCTTATACTCTTCAACTTCTTTGACGAAGGTTAGGTAGATTATGAGTTGCCTATTCCTCTTATCTAGCTTTATCTTTGTCTCAGAAGCTAGCCTCCATCCACGATTAACGTATCTCCAGTATTGTTTATGAGGCTCGAATTCTATTGTTACCCATCCTTTATGAGTAGCTATCCTGATTGACGTGTATCCATTGGGCTTCCACACGTGGTCGTCAAGCCAGATGCTAACCCTCTTAACCTCTGGGTATTCTCTCTTAGCTAATCCAAGTTTCTTCAATCTTAGGAAGCTCTTAGCCCTAGTACTAGCATCTTGACATGCTGTATACACGTAGTGCGATGGCAGATGTGGGTATAGGTTTCTCGTTTCGCGGTATTTCAACGCCTTTAGCCTAGCGAAGCTCTTAACATTATTCTTTATCGAAAAGAGAACTAGTTGCTCGACCATGTTGCGGTACATTCCCTCAAGCTCAACGAATACGCTGAATATCCTCCTAGGGAGTTTAATGCTTCTCACTATAACGGTTCTCGTAGCTTTAACCATTCTTCTCAACCTCCTCTAGGAGCCTTTTGAAGCCCTGAACCAACCGTTTC
>JALSQL010000140.1 GCA_026985435.1 Acidilobaceae archaeon | reverse complement strand
CCCCCGCCTCGACCACCCTCATGCCCGGCCTGAGGCCGGCCGAGACCGCTATGTAGCCGAGGTCCTTCGGGTAGATGACCTGGCCGGCCCTCTCCAGGCCATGCATCATGAGGTCCCTCGACGTGGGGGGTAGGAGGTGCGCCTCCCCCCGCGGGAGCCTCAGGGTTGAGCCCCACTCCGCGCCCACGAGCCGGGAGCCCGGCAGGGGGCCCGCGAACGTCGAGTAGTGGGCGCCCCGCTCCGCCCGGAAGAGGTACTCCCTCCGCCTATCGCGGCCCTCCACTATGACCAGCACCAGGTCGCCCTCCCCTATCGACGCGCCCACGGCGGGAGCACCCTCCAGCGGCCCCCGGCGGCTGGGCGGGCCTCCTTAATTAAGCCGGCCCCACCCACGCTCCCCGGCGCCCCCTGAGGCCCGCCGTGGGGGTTTGGCGGGTGCTAGAGGGTTGGCCAAGAGTAGGGCTGAGATCGAGAGGGAGGCGCTCGAGGTACTGCGCAGGCTCGACAGGGTGGCGGGAGTCTCGGCCCTCAGGGCCCTGAAGAGGGTAGCCCGGGCCCTGAGGGTGGCGATACCGGCCAGGCACCGGGTGATGCTCGTAGTCTCCGGGGGGGACCCCGCCGTCGTGGGGGCCGTCACCGCCCGCGCCCTGCTGTACTACGAGAAGACGTATAGGAGGGTGGCCGGGCGGAGGCCGCTCGAGCTGCTCTACACGTTCCACGACGAGTTCGACGACGCTAGGCTGAGGAAGGAGATAGTGAAGAGGGCGGTCAAGGAGAAGGGGAGCCTCCTGCACCAGACCACGGCCCGCTACGAGGACAGCGAGAAGTACCTCGGGACCACGTTCCAGGCCCTGGTGCTGGACCTCACCAACGACCTCAAGCCGAACGATGTGGGGAGGCTAGTCGGCGTTGTGGAGGGCGGTGGCCTCATAGTAGTCCAGGCGCCCCCCTGGAGCGCGTGGGACAGCGCCATGACCATCTTCAAGCAGAACCTGCTCGTGCCGGGCTACGGGGAGCCGAGGCACATCTTCATAGGCTGGTTCAAGAGGAAGCTCCTCGAGCACAAGAACATATTCGTCTACGACGCCGACCGGGGGGAGCTGATCCACGGGGAGCCGCTCAAGTCGCCGCCGAGGCGGAGGCAGGAGATAAGGCTGCCCGACAAGAGGCTCTTCCCCGACGAGATCTACAGGCTGGCCCTCACCAACGACCAGGTCAGGGTTATACACGCGATGGAGTGGTTCTACGAGAAGCCCCCGAAGGGGAAGAGGAAGGTGCTAGTCGTCACCGCCGACAGGGGGAGGGGGAAGAGCTGCGCCGTCGGCATAGGCCTCGTGGGCCTCGCAAAGCTGCTCTCCAGGCACAAGCATAGGGTTAGGATGCTCGTGACAGCCCCCAGCCTGAGCAACGTGCAGAGCCTCATGACCCTAGCGCTCAGGGCGGCGGAGGAGGCGGGCCTCGACCCTAGGCCGGTGAAGCGCGGCGGTAGGATACTCGAGATCCAGGGGAGGGGGTTCAGCCTCGAGTACTGGGAGCCCGCCCAGATACCCAAGCTCAGCGGCGACATAGTGGCGGTCGACGAGGCCAGCGGCATCCACGTGCCGCTCCTCCACAGGATACTCCGCTCCCACAGGAGGGTCGTCTTCGCCGCGACGATACACGGCTACGAGGGGGCCGGGAGGGGCTTCAACATAAGGTTCCTGAAGGCGGCGAGGGAGGACCCCTCCAACATGATCCGCCACATCGACATGGACGAGCCGATAAGGTACGCGCACGACGACCCGATCGAGAGGTGGCTGTTCGACGTCCTCCTCCTCGACGCCGAGCCCGCCGAGCTGGGCGAGGAGGACCTAGAGGACATCAAGGCGGGGAGGCTCCGCTACCTCCGCCTCGACCCCGAGTGGCTCTTCAGCCCCGAGGGCGAGGGGACCCTAAGGCAGCTCTTCGGCATATACGTGCTCGCCCACTACAGGAACGAGCCCGACGACCTCGCCATGCTGGCGGACGCCCCCCACCACAGCATAAGGGCTATGGCCACGGAGAGGGGAGGCAAGATCGTCGGCGCCGCCCAGGTGGCCGAGGAGGGCGGCCTCGACGACGAGCTCATAGACAGGCTGCTCCGGGGCGAGAAGACGCCCGGCAACATAATACCCGACAGGCTCCTGAAGCACGCTAGGATAAGGGAGTTCGGCCGGATGAAGGGCTGGAGGGTCGTGAGGATAGCCACCCACCCCGAGGTGCAGGGCAGGGGGATAGGCAGCCGCCTCCTAGAGGAGCTCTACAAGGAGAGCGTCGAGAGGGGCTACGACTGGCTGGGCAGCGGCTTCGGCGTCAACGAGCAGCTCCTCCGCTTCTGGCTGCGCAACGGGTTCACTGCCCTCCACCTCAGCCCCGACAGGAACCCGGTCAGCGGCGAGTACACCACCCTAGTCCTAAACCCGATAACCCCCAGGGCGAGGGCCGCGACGGAGGTGGCCGCCCGGGAGTTCAAGTTCAAGCTCCTCAAGAGCCTCTACGACACCTACAACGACCTGGAGACCGACGTCGCGATAATGATGCTCGACCAGCCCCCCGAGGGTATAGCCCCGGGGTTCAAGCCTAGGCTGACGCCGATACAGCTCGACAGGCTCTGGGTCTACAACTGGGGGCCCATGACCTACGAGGCCGCCACCGACATACTGAGGCTCCTAGCCGAGGCCTACTGGATGCAGGCCCCCCGCGAGAGGCCCCAGCTCGAGGGGTGGGCTAGGAGGATACTCGTGGCGAAGGTGCTCCAGGGGAAGAGCTGGGAGGAGGTGGGGGAGGAGCTCGGCTGGCACCCCCACAAGGTCATGGTCGGCCTGAAGGACATAGCGAGGAGGATGGCCAAGCACTACTTCAACCTAACCGAGGACACGCCAGTGGGCGTCGGCCTCGAGGAGGCCGCGGGGGCCGGGCTAGGCGGTGGCGAGGGCCTCGGCGAGCCCCCGGAGGACTAGCGGGGGCTCCCGGCTCTTCATCACAACGCTCGCCACCAGCACCCCCGACGCCCCCAGCTCGACGGCCCTCACGGCGTCTTCGGGGCTGGTTATGCCGGCCCCGGCCAGGAGTGGTATGGAGGGGTCGACCCTCCTCACGGCCTCGAGGCTAGCAGTTATCACCTCGGGCTTGGCCCTCGAGACGGGCACCCCAGTCCCTATCAGCTCCGGGGGCTCGACCGCTATCATGGTCGGCCCCATGTAGGCCGCCGCCGCGGCCTCGCCCGGGGTGTCGGCGCACACCAGGCTCTCCAGGCCAGCCTCGCGGAGGGCCCTCACGGCGGCCTCGACGTCCCTCAGCACCATCTTCCTCTCGCTGTGGTTCACCATGCTACCCCTGACGCCCAGCATCGCCGCGGCAGCCACTGGCAGGCGGCCGGTGTGGGCCCCGAACCCCACGGGGTCCACGTGCTGGAGGTATACGTCCCCGTGGGCCTCGAGCACCCTCCCCAGGAGAGGCGCCGGGGGGGCGAGTATGACCCTCACCGGGAGCCTCGACTCCAGCCTGGACGCCTCCCGGGCTATCTCCACAGCCTGGGGCCCGAACGCCTGCTGGTACGCCTTGAAGTTAACGACAAGGAACCGCCCGGCCAACCCGCGCACACCAACCCCAGCGGGGGCGCCGCTAGTCTTAACCCTAACCCGCCCAGCCCCCCGCCTGGGGGCCCGGGAGGTGGGGAGGGCTAAGGGCGAGGTGATAAGGGAGCGCTACGACGCCACGTGCATGGGCTACGACGAGCTCTACGGCGAGGAGCAGAGGGAGAAGTACCAGGCCGCCCTCGACGCCCTCGGCCCCCCGAGGGGCGCGGTGCTAGACGCTGGCTGCGGCACCGCGCTGCTGGCAGAGTTCCTACACTCGAGGGGCCTCCTGGGCGGCGTGGACCTCTACGTGTGCCTGGACTACAGCGGGTGCATGCTCTCCATAGCGGCTGGCAGGCTCGGGCGCATAATGCCTGGGAGGCACCTCATAGTTGAGGGTAACGTGGAGCACCTCCCCTTCCCGGACTCGGCCTTCGACTACGTCTACAGCTTCACCGTGCTAGACCTGGTCGACCACCCCATCAGGGCGGCAGCCGAGCTGAAGAGGGTGGCCAGGGGCCCGGTCGTCGTGTCGCTCCTCAGGAGGCTCCCCTACAAGAGCCTCCTCCTCGCCGGCCACGAGCCCCTTGGGGTCACCAGCAAGGACGTCCTCATACGCCTAGCCTAGAGTATGGCCTCCTCGACATCCCTAATGCTCACGACCCCAACCAGCCGCCCCGTGGACTTGTCGACAACGGGCAGGTGCCTCACCCTAATCCTGGCCATCGCCCTCAGGGCCTCCTCGACAGTGGCCTCAGGATCTACCGTGACCGGGTCCCGGGTCATTATCTCCTCCAGCGTGGTCTCCTCCGGCCTCCTGCCAGCTGCGAGGACCCTCCTTATTATGTCGCGCTCGCTGACTATCCCGAGCAGCCTGCCGTCCTCCCCGACCACGAGCACCGAGCCTATGTTCCTCTCCGCCATAACCCTGACAGCCTCCGCAACAGTGGCTGAGGGCGGCAGGGACACGGGCTCGGGGGTCATCACATCCCTGACCCTCAGGGAGCCGAGGGCCTCCACGCCCGGCGCACCCGCACCCCAGGCTGCGGCCAGCGGTATTTACCCGGTGGCCCCGCGGCCCGCAAGCAGCGCCGGGACCTCCAGCGCTAGTATCAGGAGGCCGAGCGCCGCCAGGAACTCAGGCATCCTACCCCTGAGCCTCCTCGCGAGGGCCAGCATAGCGCCCGCCGACGCCAGCCCCGCCGCCATGCTGGCGACGCCCAGGAGGGCCGCGTCGCCCAGCGGGAGGCTGGAGCCAGCGTAGAGGCCGGCGGCGAGCGTGACCGGCACTCCCAGGGCCAGGCTGGCCCTCACGGCCTCCTCGGGCTCCACGCCCAGCAGGGCGAGGGCCGCCAGCGTGAGGCCGCTCCTCGACAGGCCGGGGAGCGCCGCCAGCCCCTCCGCCAGCCCCACCAGGGCCAGCTCCAGGTTGGAGAGGTCGCCGGGGCTCCTGGGCTGGCGGGGGCCCGCCCTCTCGGCGCCCCTGAGGGCCGCCGCCGTCGCCAGGAGGCTGGCGCCGAGGATGAGGTTGACAAGGTCGCCCGGCAGGGTTAGGGTGCTGCGGAGTATAGCGAAGCCCACCGGCGCGGCCGCGAGGGTCGGGACGGCCACAACCCTGAACCAGGGGCCGAGGCGGAGGGCGTCCAGCAGCTCCCTCCAGGCTATCGCCGCCCCGGAGACCGCGGTGCCAGCGTGGGAGGCGAACGCCTCCAGGAGCGCCCGCCCCGCGGGCACCCCCAGGAGGAGCGTGAGGAGCGCCACCACCTGGCCGGAGCTGCTCACCGGGAGCCACTCCAGCAGCCCCTGCACGACCCCCACGGCCACTAGAACCAGGGGATCCCCCACCTCGGTCACCCCAGCTCCAGGCCCGCGAGCCTAGCAGCCTCCCCCAGGCTGGGCACGGAGTGCGACCCCAGCCTCGACACCTTCAGGGCCGCGACGGCCGAGGCGAGGCGCAGGGACGCCTCGAGCCCCCAGCCCCGCGCGAGGCCCAGCAGGAGCGCGGCGGCGAAGGCGTCGCCCGCCCCGGTCTCGTCTACAACCCTCGGGGGCCTAAAGGCTGGCACCCTCAGGGCTCGCCCCTCCCGGGCATCGTAGGCTAGGGCCCCCTGTGGGCCGAGCTTCACGACCACCAGCCCCGGGCCCAGCGAGGCTATGCGCCTCGCCGCCTCGAGGGGGTCCCCGGAGCCGGTGAGGGCCCGGGCCTCGAGCCTGTTCACTAGCACAACGTCCACCAGCCCCAGGAGCGGCGCCGCAGCATCGAGGCCCCTCGCCGCGAGGCCCCTCCCCGGGTCCCAGGAGACCAGGGCCCCGCCACGCCTCGCGGCCCTGGCGGCCGCCATGCTCGTGTCGAGCCTCAGGCTGGCTATGTGCACGGCGCCCGCCCTGGCCAGGAGCTCCCCGGGCACCTCGCCGGGCTCGAGCGCCTCGGCCGCCCCCTTGCTGCTGTATATCGCTATCTCGCCCCCGGGGGCTATCGCCACGAAGCTGAACCCCGTGGGGTGGCCCGGGCTTATCCTCAGGCCGGAGAGGTCGACCCGGGCCCTCCAGAGCTCCTCGTACACTATCCTGCCGAAGCCGTCGAAGCCTATCTTCGCCACTACCCCAGCCCTGCCGCCGAGGAGGCTCACGTCTATAGCCACGTTGGCCGCCGACCCGCCGGCGCCCCTGGTCTCCTCCAGGATCTCCCCCTCCTCGTCGGGGCCGGCCAGCCTCGTGACCCTAGCCCTTATGTCTACGAGGGCGTGGCCGACCGCCACCACGTCCAAGCCGCCGGGCCGGCTAGGCGAGCCCCTCACCCTCGGCCGCCTCCTCGGGTGTGGCCCCCCGGAGGACCGCCCTGGCGGCCCGCGTCATGGCCTGGATGTCGGGAGCCTCGAATATGTTCCTGCCGACAACCGCGCCGGCCGCCCCGGCGGCCCTGACGTCGGCTAGGTCCCGGAGGAACTCGAGGGGCCTGCTCCTCCTGGGCCCCCCGCTCATCATGACTGGCACGCCTTCGGCGGCCTCGACCACCAGCCTGAAGGTCTCGCGGCTGCCGGTGTAGTAGGTCTTCACGAGGTCGGCCCCCACGCTCACCGCCGCCCTGACGCCGTAGAGGACAACGTCAACGGCGTGCCTGTCCCGGATCGCCGGGCCCCGCGGGTAGGCGAGCTGGAGGGCCGGGATCCCGTAGGCGGCTGCCGCCTCCCTGATGGCGGTCCACCTCTCCAGCATCACGTCCTCCGCGGGGCTGCCCCAGTAGACGGTCGCAGCGACAGCGTCGGCGCCCAGCGCCACTGCCTCCTCAACGCTACCGATGGGGCTCTGGAGCAGCTGGTCCCCCGCGGGCCTCAGGCTTGTCTTGCCCGTCAGCTTCACTATCAGGGGGGCGCGGCCGGCCCATATGTCGGCGTACCTCCTAGCGTCGCCGGGGGTGAGCATGACCGCGTCAACACCAGCCGACACAACCTCCTCCAGCACGGCGCTCGGCCTCAGGCGGTCCCGGGGGAAGTCGCGGGGCCCGTGCTCGAGCCAGTGGTCGAAGGCGAACACGAGCGCCCCGCGGCCCCCGCCGAGGATCCGGGATAGCCTAACCCTCTTCCCCACCCCTCCCGGGGTAAGCGGCCACTCCATCAACCAGCCCGCACCACTCGCCGGAGGAGGGCGCGGCGGGGGCTAATAGCGTACCCCGGCACCCCCAAGGACATCGCGGCGGCCCTGCAGGGCCCCAGGGCGGCGTGGCCCTCGAACCCCCCGGCCGCGGCCCTCTTGGCCCTCGCCGCCTCCTCCACGGCCCCCCACCCCCACCCGGAGACCTCCGCCCAGTAGCGGAGGGCTTCGAGGACGTCTCCGGCCTCCCAGGGCGTCCCCCCGGCGGCGAGCTCCAGCGCCTCCTCCACCACCTTAAGCCTGGCCAGCGCCTCGAGGAGCC
>JALSQL010000139.1 GCA_026985435.1 Acidilobaceae archaeon | reverse complement strand
TAGGCATAGGCGGCGGCGTGATCAAGGTGCCGGTGCTGGTCCTCGTGCTCGGCATGCCCCTGAAGGCCGCCGTGTCGACGAGCAAGCTCATGGTCGGCATCACAGCCGCCGTCGGAGTGGCGGGCCACACGCTCAGGGGCAGCATAGACTGGGCCCTAGCCCTACCCCTAGCCCTCGGCACCTACCTCGGCTCGACCGCGGGCTCGAGGGTCCTAGTACGCGTCAGGGCGGCGAGCCTATACACGATAGCGATAGCCTACTACCTCGCCATGTCCGCCTACCTAACATACCACTTCACACATACAACCCCTCCCCCACCCGCCCCCGGCGGGGGATGAGCAGGGCTGGATTGGCCGAGCCCCGCCGGGGGCCGTGAGGTCATCGCCCGGGGCGACCCCCATGTGGTGGTGGGGTGGGGAGACGCGTTGAGCGCCCAGGGAGGCACGCCCGGCCAGGCCGCCCTGATAGCGCTACCAGCAGCCCTGGCAGGCCTCGCAGCCTACCAGAGGGGCCGGGCTGCTGGGGGCGCCCTGCTGGCCCTCGCGAGCCTCGCGAGCGCCGGCCCGGGGCTCCTCGCGGGCCCCGCCGCCCAGGGCTTGTACCTGGCCGTAGCGGCGCTCCTCGCCGCCATCTCCCCCCGGTCGGCGGCTGGCTGGCGGGCCGCCGCCTCCTCCCTGATGGCGGCCCCGGCTCTTGGGGCGCTGGTTGCCGCGGCGAGAGGCTGCGGGGCACCCCTCACGGTCCTGCTGGGCGCGGCGGTTGTCCTCGCCGCCTACCGGGCCTCGGCGCCCGGCCGCCGGGGCGAGGCGGGCCCGGGGCTGGGGCCCCTGCTGGGCGCCGCTTCAGTGTCGCTCGCGGCCCTGGGCGCCGGGCTGGCGATGGCGGCCCACGTGTGGGCCGGTATCTCGCTCGTGGCCGCCGGGGCGGTGGCCGGGGCCGCGGCGCTGCTGGCCTCGGGCGTCTCGGCGGGCTCCTAGTCGGGGTAGAGGTAGTCGACCCCTATGGGTGTCGAGGCGAGCCTCTCGAGCCAGTCGAGGAACCTCCCCGCGTTGGCCCCCTGGAAGACCGCGCCGTGCTGGGGCGCTATCGTGTCTATGGCCAGCCCCCTGACCCTCGAGAGCCACGCCTTGAGCGCCTTCCCGGAGGCTAGGTAGCGGCGGTGGAACCACTCTATCAGGCTCACGTGGCTGTCGAAGTCGTCGACTATGAGGTACCACTTGCCGGGCGGGAAGACCGCGGCCCCTATGTCGCCCGAGAAGAGCACCCTGACGGCCGGGTCGTAGAGGGTGAAGTTGCCCGGCGAGTGGAGGAAGTGGGCGGGTATCGCCTGGAGGGTGGTGGAGCCCACCCGTATCTCCATGCCCTCGTCGGGTATCTCTACGAACTCAACCCCGCCCAGGACGCCTAGGTGGGGTAGGAACCTGGTCCAGAGCCTCGACACGTATATCCGGGCGTTCGGGAAGGCGTCGGCGACCATGTTTATGTTGCCAGTTACGTCTGGGTCTTGGTGGCTGTAGAAGACCGCCACCACGTCCCGGGGGTTCACGATCTCGGATACCGCCCTCACCAGCCGGGGGAACATGTACACGCCCCCGGGGTCCACGAGGAGGGCCTCGCCACCGTCAACTATCAGGTACTGGTTGGCGAGGATGCCCTTCTCAGCCTCGGACT
>JALSQL010000138.1 GCA_026985435.1 Acidilobaceae archaeon | reverse complement strand
GGCCTCGCCGAGGACGCCCTGCCAAGCAGCCTCGACCCCTCCCAGGCTTTCTACCTCGTAAACCTGAGCGGCAGGGTAGCCGTTATCGATGCTGGTAGCATACCAGCCCTCCGAGGGCTCCATGTTGGCGACTTCTGCATCCTGGCATACGTCAACGGCTCCTGGGTGGATGTGCCCTTCACCGTCTACGACAAGAGGGTCCAGCCGCCCGGCTCGCGGGTCGTGCTCTACGAGACCCCGCAGACCATAGGCCCCGGGACCAGGATCGCCCTGAAGCTCCCCACCCTACCCCCCACCGTCGTTGACCCGCTGCGCGACCCTCCACCCCAAGCCCGGGGAGCCGCCAGGTGGGGGTGGCTCACGGTCTCGCCCCCCGGCTCCAAGTACTCGTACCCCCTGCTGGTCGCCGCTGGCTCCCCCCAGGTGAGGCGGACCTGCGGGGAGTACCCGTTCCGGTACACCTACAACAGCCTCGATAGGATCGACTGGCTAGAGGCTCCCGAGGCGCCGTGGCCCCTCGAGCACGCGGTGGAGGCTGGCTACAGGGTCTCGGAGGGCGCCATCGCCGACCTGCTACGCCCTATACGAGTGGACGCCAGGCTATCCGGCGGCCACGGTCTCGGCTCGGAGAGCATAGGCAGGCCGCTCCCCGACGGGGGCGGGGGTGGAGGGGGAGCCGAGGAGGCCACCGTGGTTATGGTTGAGACGCTGGCTGTCAGGGTTCTCGAGGGTAACGCTACGACGTGGAGCGAGCTGGCCCTCAACGTGACCCCGGGGAGCCCCCAGCTCTTCCACGTCTACCCCTACTCTCCCAACGGGGGCGTCGACCCGGGGGACATCGTGTGGACGAAGGTCGAGGTCGTACTCTACCCCCGACCGCTGGGGGGCTACGACGGCGTGAGCGTGGTGCTACTCTCAATGTACCCCGAGAGCCCCTACGAGGTCACGCGGACGGCGACGGTATCACCCTACACCGCCAGCCTGTCGTTCACCTTCACGCCGCCCCAGAGCCCCTACGGTTCCAGCGACGACTCCATACCATTCAAGGTCTCAGTCTACGATGGCGAGTGGGAGTTCACGGTTAGGGTTAGAGTGCACTACAGGTGGTCCAACTACCAGTCATACCTGCCCAGCCGGGTCACGCACCCGCTGTCACTCTACATCTTCAGGGAGCCGTACACCAGCGACGCCGGGGGCCTGGCGGCCCTATTGCTCCAGAGCGGCGCCACAAACTCCAGCGCAGCCTTCCCGGTGGCCATACCCGGCGATGTCGCCATAGTCAGGGAGCCCGGCGACCCGACAGCGCCTGCCGTTACCGCCACACTGAGGGTGAGGCTCCCGCCGGGCTTCCCGGGGGGTAACCTGACGGTCCAGGTGCCGGGCTTCTGGCCCTGCTCCAAGAGCCTCCCAAGCACGGGGGAGACTAGCGACGAGGTCGTGGTTAGCTGTGTGCTGGTGTGTGTACCCGAGGAGACGCTACTTCCAGCCTACAGTAGGGGCGCCTCCATCGGCTGGGCCCTGCTGGAGCTCTCAGAGCCCATGAGCCAATCCGGGACCGTATACATAGACTTGGTGCCAGGCACGGATGATGGAAGGCTCGACCTGAGGGGGCTCCCCCTGGTTCCCATAACGCACCCCGACGCCTCCGAGAGCTACGGCAACGTCATACTGACGCCGATAGTTGACTACTACGATCCATCCAAGTTCTCGGACAAGACGATCCTGCGCCTCTCGGAGCTCTGGAACGAGTACGCCAGAACAGGCGCGGCCGCCAGGTGGTCGCCGCTTCTCCTAACAGTCTCCCAGAGGCTCGGCAACCTGTACTCGACGATAGCCCTCCACCCGTGGAGCATGGAGCTAGACCTCGGCAGTAGCGTATACTATGGCGCTGGCCGCCTCACCGACTTCACCCTAAACCTCACGATCAGCGGCCCCAACGCCTGCAGCGGTGGCACGGGCGACATCGACGTCTACGGGCTCTCCAGCGAGGGGGGAACGCTGGAAGCGCTGGCGGGGTACCTCCACATCGCCAGGAAGATAGTTGACTACGCGTCGAAGGTGGTAGACAGCCTCAAGTCCGTTGCGAGAGTACTTAACCTCGTGGAGCTGGCGACCCGCTATAAGAGCATAGTCGACGTCACCACGGGGAGGACCTGCGACGGCGCTGGCAAGCTCTACCTGAGCGTCGCGGCGGCTAACTCCGGGTGGTGGCCCGACGGGTTCAACGATGTGGTCTCGATTAGGTTCTACGACGCGCTCCCCGAGTCCTACTCGCCCAGCGCCTGCTACCAGGTCTCGGCGCACATCACAGCGTCCACCGAGGACATTATAGGGCTTGAGGACGACGTCACCCCAGGGGCTGAGGCGTGCCCCCCATTCGCCTGGAGCGGGTGAACCCGTTGAAGCCCGGCGGCCCCCGCAGGTACCTCGCCTACCTCACCTTCACCGCTGCCGCCTCCCAGCTCTTCCTGCTACCATACACCGCCGCCCACCCAGGGCCCCGGAGCGTCTGGGGGCCGGTTGCCGCGGCGGTGTCCGGCATCTCGGTGGAGTCGATATACCTAGCTAGCGTCTGGCTAGTCGCCAGCTCCATAGCGGGGAGCCTGACGCCCCGCCTCTTCCTCTCCAGGGCGTGGCCCGCCGTCGCGCTGCTACTGGCCACGCCAGCCCTGCTCGCTGGCCTGGAGGCCCTCTGGGGGCTGGGCTTCCTAGCGTCCCTCGTGGAGCTGGCTGGCATGCTGCTCCTCATCTACTACCTGGCAAGGATGCTCCACCGCAGCCTGCCCCTCGGGCTTCTCCTATCGCTGGCCTTGATCCTCACCACCGGCGCCGCCGTGAAGGTCGGGGAGATCGCGACCGGCGCCCTGGCAGCCGCTGGCGTGCCCCCGTACCTCTCGGCCCTCAGCCTCCTATACTTGGAGAAGCTTAGGGCCCACGGGCTCGAGCCCGGCTTCTCCCTCCCCGAGGCGCTGGCGGTGGCGGCGGCCGCCTGGCTCGTGGGGGCCCTCGCTAGGCGCCGCGGGCTCGGCCGTGCCGGGGCCTGAGGGCCTCGTCTCGTAGCCTTTTAATCCGCCGACACGTGCGGCGGCTCCCCGGGTGTATGTGTAGCCAAGGGTAGAGGGCTACGCCCACGTGTGGCCCCGCCCGAGGCCGGGGTGCGTGGTGGTGCCAGTTAAGGGTAGGATTGTGCGGATCTCGGGCCCCCTAGTGGTCGCTGAGGGCATGCGCGGGGTTCAGATGTACGAGATGGTCCGCGTGGGCCACGAGGGCCTGATAGGCGAGGTTACGAGGATACGCGGCGACGAGGCCTACATTCAGGTCTACGAGTCAACGAGCGGCCTCCGCCCCGGGGAGCCTGTCGAGGGCACCGGGGCCCCCCTTAGCGTGGAGCTGGGGCCCGGGCTCCTCGGCAGGATATACGATGGCGTCCAGAGGCCGCTCCCCGAGATAGCGGAGGCCATAGCCAGGACCGCGCCCCACAGGAGGATGTTCGTCGAGCGCGGCGTCAACGTGCCCGCCCTGGACCGGGAGAGGAAGTGGACCTTCCACCCGGGCGACCCCGACACCGGGAAGACCCTGAGGCCCGGCGACAAGGTCGGCCCCGGGGACGTTCTGGGCTGGGTCCAGGAGACCAGCATCATAACCCACAAGATCATGGTACCGCCCGGGGTTAGGGGCCGCCTGAAGAGCATAGCGCCCGAGGGCGACTACACGGTAACCGACGTCATAGCCGAGGTAGAGTCCGACGGCGAGGTCCGCGAGGTCCACATGATGCACCGCTGGCCCGTCAGGGTGCCCAGGCCCTACAGGGTGAAGCTCGACCCCACCGAGCCCCTCATAACCGGCATGAGGATCATCGACACCTTCTTCCCCATGGCCAAGGGGGGCACGGGCGCGATACCCGGGGGCTTCGGCACGGGCAAGACGGTAACCCTCCACAGCCTCGCCCAGTGGAGCGCCGCTAGGGTGGTCATCTACATCGGCTGCGGCGAGAGGGGGAACGAGATGACCGAGGTGCTTATACGCTTCCCCGAGTACAAGGACCCGTGGACCGGGAAGCCCCTCATGGACCGGAC
Source organism: Acidilobaceae archaeon (assembly GCA_026985435.1). GTDB lineage: Archaea > Thermoproteota > Thermoprotei_A > Sulfolobales > Acidilobaceae > Calypsonella. The sequence goes on along the minus strand of JALSQL010000138.1, from coordinate 3,504 downwards.
TATACTGATAGCCAACACGAGCAACATGCCCGTAGCCGCCAGGGAGGCCAGCATCTACGTTGGCATAACGCTGGCTGAGTACTATAGGGACATGGGCTACGACGTGCTGCTAGTAGCCGACTCCACCAGCAGGTGGGCCGAGGCCCTCAGGGAGATAGCTGGCAGGCTCGAGGAGATGCCGGCCGAGGAGGGCTACCCGAGCTACCTCGCCTCGAGGCTAGCCGAGTTCTACGAGCGAGCCGGCAGGGTCGAGGCGCTCGGGAGCCCCGAGAGGCTGGGCAGCGTGACTGTCGTGGGCGCCGTGAGCCCGCCCGGCGGCGACTTCACCGAGCCGGTGACGAGCCACACTAAGAGGTTCATAAGGGTCTTCTGGGCGCTCGACACGAAGCTCGCCTACAGCAGGCACTACCCGGCTATAAACTGGATAATCAGCTACAGCGCCTACGTCGACCTCGTTGAGGAGTGGTGGCACAAGAACGTCGACCCGAGGTGGAGGAGCTACCGCGACGAGGCCATGGAGGTCCTCATGAGGGAGGATGAGCTGCAGGAGATAGTGAGGCTCGTGGGCACGGAGAGCCTCGAGGAGAGGGACAAGCTCATCCTCGACACGGCCAGGCTGATTAAGGACGGCTTCCTGAAGCAGAACGCGTTCGACCCGATAGACGCCTTCAGCCCGCCGGAGAAGCAGTTCAAGCTGCTCCAGATGATACTGGACTACTACAAGAAGGCGAGGGAGCTGGTCGAGAAGGGCGCCACCGTGGCGCAGATAAGGGAGGCCGTCGGCAGGCTCTACGTTGAGATGGCGAAGGCGAAGTTCGAGGTCCCCAACGACAGGCTCGACCAGATAGACGAGCTTAGGGCCAGGGTTCTCAAGGCCCTCGAGGGCCTGGAGGCCCGCCTAGGCTAGGGGGTGAGTCTACATGCTGGGGGTTAGGGAGTACACGAGGGTCTCCGAGATAAGGGGGCCCCTGCTGGTCGTCGAGGGCGTCTCCCGGGTGGCCTACGATGAGATCGTCGAGGTGGAGCTGCCGAGCGGCGAGAAGAGGAGGGGCAGGGTGCTTGAGGTCAACAGGAACGTCGCCGTGGTGCAGGTGTTCGAGGGCACGACCGGCGTTACAACCACCGGCACTAGGGTCCGCTTCCTCGGCAAGCCGCTCGAGATACCCGTGAGCGAGGACATGCTCGGCAGGATCTTCAACGGTCTAGGCGAGCCCATAGACGGCGGCCCGCAGGTCGAGGCCGAGGAGAGGAGGGACGTCAACGGGGCCCCCCTCAACCCGGCCGAGAGGGACTACCCGGAGGACTTCATCCAGACGGGTGTAAGCGCTATCGACGGTATGAACACTCTGGTGAGGGGCCAGAAGCTGCCCATCTTCAGCGGCAGCGGCCTCCCCCACAACGTGCTCGCCGCCCAGATAGCCAGGCAGGCCACCGTCAGGGGCGAGGCGGAGGAGTTCGCCGTCATCTTCGCCGCTATCGGCATCAAGTACGACGACTACCTCTTCTTCAGGAAGTTCTTCGAGGAGACCGGCGCCCTCAACAAGGTGGCAATGTTCGTGAACCTCGCCGACGAGCCCGCGATGATCAGGCTTATCACCCCCAGGGCCGCCCTGACGCTGGCCGAGTACCTAGCCTACGAGAGGGACATGCACGTGCTCGTCATACTAACCGATATGACCAACTACGCGGAGGCCCTCAGGGAGATAAGCGCCGCCAGGGAGGAGGTTCCCGGCAGGCAGGGCTACCCGGGCTACCTCTACAGCGACCTGGCGAGCATCTACGAGAGGGCTGGCAGGGTGAAGGGTAAGAAGGGCAGCATAACCCAGATGCCAATACTCACGATGCCGAACGACGACATAACCCACCCGATACCCGACCTGACCGGGTACATAACCGAGGGCCAGATAGTGCTCAGCAGGGAGCTCCACAACAGGGGCATCTACCCGCCGATAAACGTGCTCATGAGCCTCTCCAGGCTGATGAAGGAGGGCATAGGCCCCGGGAAGACCAGGGAGGACCACGCCGCGGTAAGCAACCAGCTCTACGCGGCCTACTCCAGGGGCGTCGAGCTGAGGAGCCTCGCAGCCGTCGTCGGCGAGGAGAGCCTGAGCGAGGTCGACAGGAAGTACCTGAAGTTCGCGGACGAGTTCGAGCGCCGCTTCCTCAGCCAGGGCGTCAGGGAGAACAGGACGATAGAGGAGACGCTAGACCTCGGCTGGGAGGTGCTCTCCATACTACCGGAGGAGGAGCTCACCAACATCAAGGAGGAACTCATAAGGAAGTACCACCCCAAGTACAGGGGCCGCCCCTAACCCTCCCCCTCTTCTCCTGGGTACAACTAGCTAGTCTCGGTCCTCCTCAGGCCCCTCGCCCGCAGCCTCTCCAGCTCGGCCTCCAGGGCCTCCAGGCCATCGCCCCTGTAGAGAGGCACCCCCTCCTCAGGGCTCGAGGGTCCTCCGAGCTGCCTCCCTGTCAGCAGTAGCGGTCCAGCTCCCTGGCAGCCGCTAGGAGCCCCTCCTCGGGCTCCAGGCCCGCCGCCCTCCAGTACCTCTCCAGGAGAACCCTCACGCTGTGACCCCACGGAGCCTCGTTCACGCTGTAGAGGAGCGCCTTCACCGCCTTCCCCCGCCTGGTGGGAGTGGAAGGCCGCGGCGTTCCACCCTCCTCCTCGTAGAGGGGCGTGGCGGTGTCGAGGTCCCACAGGGCCTCGGAGAGCCACCTCCTAGCCCCGCCCCTCAAGCCCCCCACCACGCCGCCCCAGGCGGACCTCGAGCCTATAGACCGCCTGGAGCCTGCTCCAGGCAGCCGCCACCACGGGCCCCGGGGGCTCCCCTATGGATTCCAGGGTGGCCCGCAGGCCCTCCTCGTAGCTCCCCGCGGGCACTAGGTGGGGCGCCGCCGCCCAGAGGGGCGCCACGGCCCTGGCCGCCTCGGCGCTGGGGAGGCCCACGTGGTAGGGCCTGCTGGGCCGGAAGGCGCTCAGCCTGTGGGGGAAGGTGCCCGTCATACTGTAGACCACGAGTGTGGCGCCGAGCTTCTCGGATAGCTCCACTATACCGGCGGCTAGCTGGTACTCCACCCCCGAGGGCTCCGGCGGCGGGGGCCGGTAGCCTCGGAGGGCCGCCCCGGCTATCCTGGAGAGCCACCTAACCGCCTCCACCGGGTGCCGGCCCACAGCGATCTCGGCCGTGAGCAGCAGGGCGTCGACCCCCATCCTGGCGGCCGTGTATACGTCTACCACGTCGCTCCTAGCAGGCACGGGGCTCTCCATCATGCTCGGCAGCAGCTCCGTGGCCACGATGACCGGCTTGTAGGCGGCCCTCGCAGCCTCCACGATCCCAGCCTGAACCCTCGGGAGCTCCTCGAGGGGGTAGTGCATCCCCAGGTCGCCCCTCGCGACCACCACGCCATCGCTGGCCCTGGCTATCTCCCCAGCCCTCTCCACCGCGCCGGGGGTCTCGATCTTCGCCAGAACCCTGACGCCACCCGCCCCGAGCCCCCTCA
>JALSQL010000137.1 GCA_026985435.1 Acidilobaceae archaeon | reverse complement strand
ACGACCCCCACCAGGTCCATGTCGTCCTGCAGCTGGATGGCGTGGGCCACCCTCTTACCTATTGTCCCGAACCCGTTGACGCCTACACGCACCACCATCAGCCGCCACCCCGGCCGCTCCGGGCCTCCCCCCGGCTTAAAGCACTCCTAGCGAGCGCCTCGAGCCCCGGCAGGCTCCTGCCGGCCAGCATGTACACGAGCGCGCCCCCGGCCGTGCTTATGTGGCCGACCCTGCCCCGGAGCTCCTCGGGGAGCTCGCTTATTATCACGTTGAAGTGCCCCCCGCCGAACAGCGTGTAGGCCCCGGACTCCAGGGCGGCCCTGACGAGGGCTATCGTGCCACCCCGGAAGCGCGGGTCCTCTATGACCCCGGCTGGCCCCTTCATGACGACGACTGCAGCGCCGCGGAGGGCCTCCGTGTACGCTTCAACGGTCTTCGGGCCTATATCCTTGGGGGCACCCCTGATCTCGCCCGCGTCCTCCACCCTAACCTCCCCGTCCTCCGTCTCCACCAGGAAGTCCAGGGGCACCATCAGCGAGTCCCCGTACTCCCTCACGAGCCTCGACGCCCTGCCGAGGAGGGCCATCGCGCCCTTCCTCTCGAGGGCCGACCTGGCCCCGCCCACGTCGTAGCCCTTCGCCTGGAGGAAGAGGAGCGCGGTCAGGCCTGTTGTGAGGATCTTGTCTGCTGCACCCTTGGCCAGGGCGTGCTCTATCACAGCCACCATATCCCTGATCTTGGAACCTCCTATCACGTATACCCTAGGCCTGCCCCCGCCCTCGAGCACCCTAGCCAGCGCCCTGAGCTCCCTCTCCATAAGCCTCCCCGCGGCGCTCGGCAGCCTCAGGGGGAATCCTACCACGCTGGCCTGGCTCCTGTGGGAGACCGAGAAGGCGTCGTTCACGTAGCAGTCGAAGAGGGGGGCGAGCCTCGAGACCATTATGCCCCTAGCGTGAACCTCCGCCGGCGCCTCCACGAAGTCCTCGGAGACGAGCCTGCTGTTGTCCAGCAGCAGTATACCGCCGGGCCTGTGCCCCCTTATCCGCCGGAGGGCCTCCGGGCCTATGACGTCGTCAACATACTCTACCGGGAGCCCGGTGGCCTCCTCGAGGACCCTCGCGTGCCTCTCGAGGGTTGTGAAGTCCTGCTCGCCCGGCCTGCCCTGGTGGCTGATGGCCACGACCGCCGCCCTCTCGGCGAGCTCCCTGAGCGTCTCCCTGTGGGCCCGGAAGCGCGTCGCGTCCAGTATCTCGCCGGTCCCCGGGTCTATGGGGCTGTTAACGTCGATCCTAACTATGACGCGCCTGCAGGGGGGCAGGTCGTCGAGGAGCGGTATGGTGAGCCCCCTAACCGAGAGCGGCATCACGCCATCCCGGCGCGGCGGGCGTATTGGCAGGGTTAAAACCTGCAGAGGCCCGCCTGGCCCGGGTGCGCGCTGCTTGGCGGGCCTGTCGCTAGAGTGGTGCGGCCACTCCTACCTGGTGATCCGCACTCCTGACGGAGTCACCCTAGCGGTCGACCCCCACGACGGCGGCAGCGTGGGCCTCCCCGAGTGCAGGGTCCAGGCGGACTACACGCTGGTCACCCACCGCCACTTCGACCACGACGCCGTTGAGATGAGCGGCGGCAAGGCCGTCATCGCTAGGACCGGCGAGTTCCGCCTCGGCCCGGTGAGGGTGATGGGGCTCCGCTACTACCATGACAGGGCCCAGGGCCGCCTGAGGGGGACCACTGTGGCGTACCTCATCGAGGCCGGGGGCCTGAGGGTGGCCCACCTGGGCGATATAGGCCATGTGCCGCCCCCTGAGGCTCTCGAGCCCTTCAGGGGCGTCGACGTCCTGGCACTACCCGTCGGTGGCACGTACACGATAGACGCCGTGGAGGCCAGCAGGATAGCGGAGACTCTGGCCCCCAAGCTAGTGGTCCCGCTGCACTTCTGGATGCCCGGCATGACGCTCCCCCTCGACCCCCTGAGCAGGTTCATCAACAACGCGAGACTCCGCCACTACAGGGTAGACGTTGCGTCAATCGAGCTGGAGCCCCCGCTACCCGGGGGGAGGCCGGCCATACTGATACCTGAGAAGACCCCCACAGGCGCCAGAGTCCTACCTTAATTGAGAAAATCCCGTGCGCCACTATTTAGTCGGCCCACCCGCGCATGCAGATACAAACCATGACTGCAAAGTAAAATACATCTACCCCCAGCAGATTCGGAGGGCCCCACACCCCGACCGCCTGGCATCCTCACAACCCGCGGGCCACCCGCCCGACTGGGGCCCAGCGCCCCGAACCTAGGGGGTGAGGGCGTAAGGGTGGCTCGGGGACGCCCAACCCCACCCTACAGCCTACAGCCGCGAGCCTCGAAGCCCGTCGCTCCTAGAAGCTCCGCGTCTCTCCACGCCTCCCCAGAGATAGGAGGAGAGAGGCCAGCGAAAAGCCCCGGGGGACTGGGGCGCCCCGGGGGCCCTAGGGGCCAGGTTCCGGGGCTAGTAGTAGTACCAGATTGTCCAGTACTCCTCGGGGTCGTCGCCCTCCTCCTCTAGCCTCTTCAGGTAGTCGTATATTGGCACGTCCACGTAGGGCCACGGGTCTATCGGCGCTATGCCCTTCTCCCACGGGTGCCACAGGTATATCCTGTTGCCGTACTTGGGGTGTACCGCTATTAGCTCCCTGTCCTGCCAGGCTCTCAGGTGGTTCTTGCCCAGGGCTGGCACGTTGAAGACGGGCTCGTCGGTCCTGAAGATGCCCGGTAGCAGCCTCGCCTCCTCCTTCCTCTCCTGCAGCAGCCTCGCTATGGGCACTAGGTAGTCCTTCTGCTCGAACTTGCCCTTGGGGTAGAAGTTGTAGTAGGGGTCTATGCCAACCATCTTCAGCGCTATCCTGGTTAGGACGTACTGGAACCTCTTGCTGGTGTGGAAGCTGAAGACCTGCTGGTTGTACACGTATATCCCCTGCCTGCGGAGCTTGTAGACAGCATCGGCCATGTCGGGCGTCACCTCCTCGGCGCTCTCAACGTGGGTCACGACTGCGAGGTTCCTCTTGCCCGGCTCTATGAAGCTCCCGAGCATCTCGGCCAGCTCGTCCGTTATCCTCATGGGCACGGTTACTATGATCCTGGTGCCTATCCTTATGTGCTTGATGTGGTCTATCTCCGCTAGCCTGCTCAGTATGTACTCGAGCTTCTTCTCACCCAAGACGAAGGGGTCCCCGCCCGTGATCAACACGTCCATCATCGACTCGTGCTCCGCGAACCAGTCAATCGCCTTGTCTATGTTGCGCCAGGGCCCGATGATGCCCTCCGGGAAGAGGGCCGACTCGATCTCCCAGTTCCTCTGGCAGTACACGCATATCTGAGGGCAGGTGTCGGAGGCCTTCAGTATCGCCACCATGGCGTAGCGGCGCGTCACCAGGTTCTCGGGGCTCGTATCGTGCTCCCTCATGAAGTCGAACACGTAGCTCCTGTCCCTCCTGTGCTTTATCATCGTCTCGATGTACCAGCGTGGGGGTATCACCTGCGCCCTGACCTGCGGGTCCCTCTTCCTATCGCTCCTCGTGAAGTCGAAGAGGCTCAGGTAGTATGGCGTTATGCCGAAGGGTATCCCATACCTCAGAGCTAGCTTTATGTTCTCTACGTCCTCCTCGGTCAGCGGCACCAGCTTCTGCAGGTGCTCTAGATCCTTGAGTGTCTTGAAGACGTGGCGGAACTGCCAGTGCCAGTCATACCAGTCGTCGAGGGTTGCCCCGAAGTAGTCTAGTATCTTCTGCCTGTTCTTCTTCCTCTCCTCTATAACCTTGGGGTCTAGCCCGAACGTGTAGCGGTCTAGGTACTTACGTATAATGGATGCGACCTCGTCTAGGTACTGAGACCTTATCCTCGCGGCCTTCCTGCCATGGGATGATAGGAACGCCCTTATCATCTCCTCGCCCTTCTCGCCCATCAGCCTGCCTAGCCACCCCTTCGAGTAGCCGGCACGCCCGTTCATCGCCCTGAACAGGTGTCGGAACTCCTCGACGAAGCCCATCCCAACCTCCTTCATAACCTCCGGGTCGCGCTTGGCTAGCCTGTAGAGGTACTCTAACGTGCTGAAGGTCGCGATCTCCTCGTTCTCCTTTGACAGTATGTTCTTGAACACCCTTATGGCCTCTAGGGCGAGCCACCTCTCAATCCTAGGCAGATCTGACTCCTCGACCCGCATCTTCCACTCCAGACTGTTCAGGTACTCGTATAGCCTCCGCCTGGCCTCCTCGAGGTCCTTGGACTCGCGTAGTATGCGCTCCACCTCGGGGTCCTCGCGCCACATGGCCTCCACTGCTTCGGGTGTAACAGGGTCGTAGCGCCAGGGGACCTTGGTTAGGATACTAGTCTTCGCCTCCTCGATAGTCTGGACTCCCCTAGACCGCACGAGGCTAGTGCTAGCCATGCCCCACACCCCGACCGCCTGGCGGGCAGCGCCACTCTAGGCGGTTGGACTCATAAGACCACAGAGTTGATATATTTTAAACGACGTCTACATAAACTCGGGTTTAACATACACTATAAGAAGGTGCTCGAACGCTAGCCCCAGCTATCTATTTATGGGCCCCCAGCTTTGTGGTCGACCCCTTATATAGGGTGCTCTCCCGGGGGGCCTCCGGGCGTGCCAGCATAGCCAGTGCCGGGAGGGGGGCCCGGTAAGGCTCCCGGGGGGACAGGTAGCCTACAGACTAGCCTAGGCCACCATACCCCGGCTCCCGTTGCGGCTATATGCTTTATAGCCTAAAAACATGTGCGTAGCGCATGTTAGGCCTTATAATACTAGCTGGAAGGAGGGAGGGCTCCAGCCTACTTGACCAGGCCAAGGAATATCTGCTGGAGATCCGGCCTCGACAGTATCTCCCTGCCTGTGCCCTCCACGACTATCCTACCGGAGACCAGCACGTAGCCCCGGTCCGATGCCTCGAGGGCCCTCTTTGCGTGCTGCTCGACCAGTATTATCGAGACTCCATCCCTCTTCTTCACGTCCTGCAGCTGCTTCATCAGCTCCATTGCTATCTTCGGCGCGAGGCCCGCGGTGGGCTCGTCTAGGAGTAGCACCTTGGGCCTCGTCATGAGCGCTCTCCCCACTGCTAGCATCTGCCTCTGGCCGCCGCTTAGGTTGCCAGCCTTGAGCTTCTTCAGCCTCTCAAGGGCTGGGAAGAGCTCGTATATCTCCCGTATCCTCCTCCTCACCTCGGCCTTGTCCTTTATCAGGTAGCCTCCCATCTCGAGGTTCTCCTCCACGGTTAGGTCTGGGAAGACGTTGTTCCTCTGCGGCACGAAGGCCATCCCTATCCTCGTCTTCTTCTCCGGCGACAGCTTGGTTACATCCTCATCCCACAGGAGTATCTTCCCGTCGAACACCTTGGCTATGCCGTAGATGCCCTTGAGCAGCGTGCTCTTCCCCGCGCCGTTGGGGCCCACCAGGGCCACCAGCTCCCTCTCCCTAAGCTCTATCGAGGCCCCGTGGACTATAGTCATCTTACCGTAGCCGCAGTATAGCTTCTCCGTCCTCAGTGCCACCCGGGCCACGTCCCCTCACCCCTCCTACGCCACGGGCTCTCCCAGGTAGGCCTCCACTACCCTCGGGTCGCTCGCCACCTCCTCCGGTGTGCCCTCGGTTAGCACCTTGCCCTGGTGCATGACTATCACCCTGTCCACGTGGTCGAAGAGCACCTCCAGCCTATGCTCTATAACGAAGAGGGTGATTCCCTGCTCCCTCCTCAGCCTCTCGAGGGTCCGGAATATGTCCCTCGCAAGCCTGGGGGCCACGCCCGCCGTGGGCTCGTCTAGGAGGAGCATGCTAGGCTCGCCCATGAGCGCGCGTGATATGTCCGTCAGCTTCATCTGCCCGCCCGAGATGCTGTCTGCCCAGTTCAGGCTCACGTGCAGCAGCTCGTGGTCGCTGAGTATTGATAGCGCCTTCATGCCGAGCTTCCTCTCCTGGGGCGTCCACAGCCTCCTAACGAGGGCCACCAGCGGGTTCTCGCCCCTCTGGTGCTTCGGCGGCACCATGAGGTTCTCCACGACCGTTAGCCCCCTCCAGAGCCGGGGGACCTGGAAGCCCCTGACGAGGCCCATCCTGAAGATCTCATGTGGCTTCAGGCCATCTATCCTCTTGCCCCTATAGTATATCTTACCCTCGGTCGGCTTGTATATGCCGCTGATCACGTTGAAGAGGGTGCTCTTCCCCGAGCCGTTGGGGCCTATCAGCCCTACGAACTCACCCTCCCTTATTTGGATGGACACACCGTCGACCGCCTTCACGCCCCCGAAGTGCTTCTTCAGGTTCTCGGTGGCCAGCACCACCCGGCCTGCCAATCTAAGCACCCCACCACTAAGGTGTAGTGCAAGCTTGAGCCTAGCCTGCTAGGGGTCCCGGAGAAAAAGGGGAAAAGTGTGGGAGCTAATAAGTCTGCTATTTAGCCGCTACACCAGCAGCGGCCCGGCTAGCCTTGGCCCTCCTTCCAGACTATCTGGTTGCTCGCGTACTTCCAGACCCCTATGTCCTTGAACTCGTACTTGCCGTCGGGCGTCTTGACCACCTTCCATATACCGTAGTCGGCGAAGGCCGCGTCGCCGTTCTTGTCGAGCATCTTGTGGCCGGTAGCGCCTATGAAGTGGGCAGCCACAGTGGGCAGCACGTTCTTCACGGCCTCGCCGTCATACTTGCCGGCCGCCATTATTGAGAGGCAGGCGACCCAGACGGCGTCGTAGGCGTAGTAGGAGTAGGGCGTCGGGTCGATGCCGTACTTGGCCTTGTACTCCTGCTCGAACTGCTGGGTTATCGGGTTCCTAGCGATGCTCGGGAACGTGCCGGTGAAGTTGACCTTGACGAGGAACTCTCCAACCTTCTCGGGGGCGTTCGGCGGGAGGAAGCTGCCCCTCTTCATGCTGTCGGGGCCGAACCAGCGAACCTTCGAGAGCACGGGGTTGTCGGCCGCGTGGCCTAGGATGTTCTGGCCGTCCTTGTCGAACGCTATGATGAGGACTGCCGTGTGCGAGTCGGCGCCGAAGCCCTGCACTATGTTGGCTAGCTGGTTCACCTCGTTAGCATAGTCCGGCTGGTTGGGCTGGTACATCACCTTCTTCACAGTACCCCCGAGGCTCTGGAAGACCTCGGCGAACCCGTCTGCGAGGCCCCTGCCGTAGTCGTCGTCCCTGGCTATCACGGCGACCTTAGTGTAGCCCAGCTGGTATATTATGTTGGCTAGAGCCTTGGACTGGGCCACGTCGGGTGGGGGCATCCTGAATATGTAGTCATTGGGTATGGCCGCCGCCACTCCGGTGGAGGAGGGGCTTATCACCACTATGTGGTTCTGGTCGGCTATGGGCTTCACAGCCTTGGTCTCAGCAGTCGAGAGCGGGCCTATCACGACTTGGATACCGTTGGCCGCGAACCTCTTGAGAACCTTAACGGCACCCTCCGCGGTCGCACCGGTGTCCTCGTGAACGTATGTGCAGCGGAATGGCGCGCCAGCCTTCTCGAGCATCTTGTTCACATCATCAATCGCGAGCTCTGCGCCCTTCAGCCTCTTGGGGCCGTCTACAGCGTATCCGCCGGAGACTGCTATCGCGAAG
>JALSQL010000136.1 GCA_026985435.1 Acidilobaceae archaeon | reverse complement strand
AGGAGCGTAGGAGGAAGCGGGTCGGCGGGGGCCCCCGGATCTTCGTGGAGAAGCAGGGGGCTGCCCAGGTTGTCATGCTAGGCCCGCCCAACTCGGGGAAGAGTAGCCTACTCGCCAGGCTCACGAGGGCGCGCCCCGAGGTGGCGCCCTGGCCGTTCACCACCCAGCTCCCCCAGCCGGGGATGCTCCACTACGAGGACGTCCAGATACAGCTCGTCGACACGCCGCCCCTCGTGCTCGACGACCCCGACAACGCGGTCAACAATAGGGTGGTGGGCCTGGCCAGGAACGCCGACGCCCTCATGCTGGTGGTGGGCCTGGACGAGGAGGACCCCGCGGGGACCCTCGCGAGGCTAGTGGGCCTCCTCGAGGAGAGGGGCGTCTACATCACGAGGACCCGGGGGCTGGTTAGGATCCACAAGAGCAGGGAGGTGGCCGGCATACGCGTGAGGGGCAGCGGCCGCCTCGTCGGCTTCACGGAGGACGACCTGAGGAGGTTCCTCTCCGAGTACAGGATATACAACGCCATAGTCGAGATCGAGGGCGACGTCACGCTGGACGACGTGGAGGCGGCGATATACCAGAGCCTCGTCTACAAGCCCGCGGTGATACTCCTAAACAAGGCCGACCTCCCCGGCGCCAGGGCTAGGGCGGAAGCCGCCAGGAGGGCCGCGCCCCCGGACGTGCCCGTCGTGGTGGCCTCGGCGGCCACCGGGGAGGGCCTCGAGGGGCTGGGGAGGCTGATCTTCGAGAGGCTAGGAGTCATAAGGGTCTACACGAAGCAGCCCAACAAGGAGCCCGACCCCGACCCCCTGATCCTCCCGGCGGGCTCCACGGTCCTAGACGCGGCGAGGAGGATACACTCGAGGCTCGTGCGGGGGTTCAGGTACGCCAAGATCTGGGGGCCGAGCGCCAAGTACCCCGGCCAGAGGGTGGGCGGCGACCACGTCCTAGCCGACGGGGACATAGTGGAGATACACGCCTCCTAGCGCCAAAATAGCCCCCAGGCCCCGGGTTGTGTGGGGGTGCCCCGGGCTGGCTGGTAGGCGTGGCCTCCTCGAGGGGCTTGCCCGCCTCTCCTCCATGGTGGGCTGGACTCCTGTTAGGTGCGCCCGGCTGTGGGGTGTCGAGGTGTGCGTTAAGCTGGAGTACGCCAACCCCACGGGCAGCCACAAGGACAGGGCCGTGGTCTACATGCTCCGCCGCCTCGCCGCTGAGGGGCTCCTGGAGCCTGGGGGCTGCGTGGCCGAGATCAGCAGCGGCAACACCGCGGCGGCGCTTGCGTGGGCGGCCCGGCTGCTGGGGTTGAGGGCTGTGCTCTACGTTGACCGGGGGGTTTCCGGGGTGAAGAGGGGGCTAATCGAGGCCCTCGGGGGCGAGGTTGTGGAGTACGGCGTGACAATCGCCGACAGGGAGGCGGCGGTGGAGGACATGGAGAGGAGGGGCTGCGCCTACCTCCACCAGGCGGGGAACGAGGCCAACATGCTAGCGCACTACGAGGGCACGGGGAGGGAGATCCTCCACCAGATGCACGGCAGGGTCGACGCGTTCGTGATGGGGGTCGGCACCGGGGGCACCCTCACGGGCGTCGCCGCCCGCCTCCGCGAGGAGGCCGGGAACACCCTCATAGTCGGCGTGACCCCGAGGGGCTCCAGGCTATCCGGGGGCCCCGGGGGCGTGGAGGTGATAGAGGGCCTCTCATCCCACGACATACCCAGCCTATACGCCTCGAGGAGCAGCCTGGTCGACAGGCTCGTGGAGGTCACGGCGGCGGAGGCCGCGGAGGGGGTAGCCGCCCTCCTAGACCAGGCGGGGGTGGCGGCCGGCCACTCCACCGGGGCTGCCGTCGCGGCGCTCAGGAGGCTGGTGGAGGAGGGGGCCGTAGGGAGGGGGTGGAGGGTCGCCCTGGTGGCGGCGGACCACCTCTCCAGGTACCCCGGCCTCGCGGGGCTGCTCGCCGGGCGCCGCAGGCGCGGCTAGGGGCGTGTGCGGGTAGAGGACCGGCCGCAAGGCACCCGCCCTCACCGCACCCCGCGGTACCCGCGGGACTCGAGCGGGCACGGGTCCACCCAGCGCCGGCGGGCCCCCGGGCTTTAAGCGTGAGCCCCGCCCCCCGGGTATGCGGCAACGCGTTTAACCCGCCACCCCAGCGTGGTGGCCGGGTGGCCGGGTGTGGTCCTGTACACGAGGCCCCCGAGGCTCGAGGCGCTCGAGGGCGACCCCCTATCCGCTGCCAGGTTCGTGGTAGTCCCAGTGTTCCAGTCGAAGGGCGACGGCGAGGCTAAGCCCCTCATAGAGGGCCTGGCGGCGAGGGCCGACGAGGCCGTGGGCGGGGCCCTCTCGAGGGCCGTGGAGGCCGGCCTCTTCAGGGGAAGCGCCGGGGAGACACTCACAGCCTTCACCGGCGACGGGAGGGTCGTTGTCTTCGCTGGCGCCGGGGAGAAGGGCGCCGAGCCCTGGAGGCTGGCCGAGAACGCCCGGGCGAGCGCCGCCGCTGCGGTGAAGGCGCTGGTGGAGAAGGCTGGGGAGGTGGCGCTCCCGGCGAGCGAGTACGGCGAGGCCGCCCTCGAGGCCGTGGTGGGCGCCCTGCTGGGGGCCTACAGGTTCGAGGCCTTCAAGAGCGAGAGGAAGGCTAAGCTCTCCAGGGTGCTCGCGGACCTCCCGCGGGAGAGGCTAGAGGAGGCCCTTGCGCTGGCGGAGGGGGTCTACCTGGCTAGGGATATAGCGAACGCTCCCCCCCACGAGGTGGCGCCGCCGAGGCTGGCTGAGAGGCTGCGGGACCTCTTCTCCCGCCTCGACCGGGTCGAGGTCGAGGTCTTCGACTACGATAGGCTGGTGAGGGAGGGCTTCGGGGGCATAGTGAACGTCGGCAGGGGCAGCGACGAGAAGCCCAGGCTGATAATAGTGAGGTACAACGGCGGCGAGGGCGACCCTGTGGCGATCGTTGGCAAGACCATAGTCTTCGACTCGGGCGGCATAAACCTGAAGCCCTCCCACATGATGTTCGAGATGAGGGCTGACAAGGCCGGGGGCGCCGCGGCCGCCGGGATAGCCTGGGCGGCCGCCAGGCTCGGGCTCCCCGTGAACCTCGTGGCCCTCATACCGGCGGCGATAAACGTGCCCAGCGGCTCCAGCTACCTCCCCAGCGACGTGGTACGCATGTGGGACGGCACCTACGTGGAGGTCACCAACACCGACGCCGAGGGCAGGCTAGTCATAGCCGACGCCATAGCGTATGCGGCCAAGCAGATAGGGGCCTCGGAGATCATAGACCTCGCCACCCTCACGGGGGCGGCCTGGATAGCCCTTGGCCCGCTGTACGCCGCCCTCTTCACCAGGGACGACAAGCTCGCCAGGGCGCTCGAGGAGGCGTCGAGGAGGACAGGTGAGAGGCTCTGGAGGCTCCCGCTGGTCGACGAGTACAAGGCCATGCTGGGGAAGAAGGCGCCACTCGGCGACGTGGCCAACGCCGCCATGAGGGCTGGGGGCGCCATATGCGCGGCCCTCTTCCTCGAGAGGTTCGCCCACGGCAAGAGGTGGGCCCACCTCGACATCGCGGGCCCCGGCATAGCGAGCGATGCCGGCCCCATGGCGCCGAAGTACTGGCCCCAGGGCCTCGCCCCCGGCTGGGGCGTGAGGCTCATAATAGACTACCTCCGCTCCCGCGGCTCCGGTGCCAGCGGTTGACCGGCCGCCCCGACCTGATACTGGTCATACACCTCCCCCCAACCCCCGGCGCCCCATCCTACACCCTGGCCCCCAGGCCCACTCCGCCCGGCGGGGCAGTCGAGAGGGCTGTGGCCGAGGCTAGGGCCGCGGAGGAGGCAGGCTACACCGGGGTCATAATAGAGAACTACGGGGACGCCCCCTACCCGCCCAGGCCGCACCCGGGCGCCGTGGCCCTCGCGGCGATAGCGGCGTGGGAGGTGGCGAGGAGCACCTCCCTAGAGGTCGGCCTGAGCCTCCTGAGGAACGCCCCCCGCGAGGCCATCCAGGCCGCGGCCGCCGCGGGGGCCAGGCTGGTGAGGGTGAACGCCCTCTGCGCCCCGAGGGTCACGCCGGAGGGCCTCGTGGGCCCCTCCCTCAGAGAGGCGGCGGAGGCGCTCGCGAGCGTGGGGGGCGGGGTTGAGGTCCTCGCGGACGTCGACGTGAAGCACGGCCTGCCAGCCTCGCCCGGCTACAGCGTGGAGTGGGAGATAGCCGAGTGCGCCCACCGCAGGGGCCCCCTGAGGCTCCGGGGCGTGGCCCTAACCGGCCCCCGGACCGGGGAGCCGCCCGCCAGGGGCTACGTGGAGGCGGCGTCGAGGGCCGCGAGGGCCCACGGCCTGAGGGTCTACCTCGCCAGCGGGGCCAGCCCCGGGGTGCTCCGCGGGCTCGCCGGGCTTATAGACGGGGTCGTGGTCGGCTCGTACGTGAGGAGCGGCGGCAGGGCTGGGGCGCCCCTGGACCCCCGGAGGCTGCGGGCGCTCGCGGCCGCCGCTAGGGAGGCGCTAGGGGGTGGCGGCGGTGTATAAGGGGGCGTTCGCGGCGATAAGCGGGCTCCTCGGCGTGCTCCGAGCCCTAACCAGGCCGGGCCAGTACTATGGGAGGACCCTCCGGAGGCTGGTCAGGAGGGCCTCCCCGCTGGTGAGGGCCCTCTTCCTCGCCTGGCTGACGGTAGGCGCCATGGCCGCCACCTTCACCCTCTCAGGCCTGCTGCTATCGCTGCACGCCCTCGCCGCCGGGGGCATCGGGGGGCTCCTCGGCGGGCTGCCGGGGATAGTGGTGGAGGCGTTCAAGCTCTCCATAGTCGCCCCCCTGCTCTTCGGCTTCGTCGACTCAGCCATACTCTACCTCATACTGGCCGCCGCCGAGAGGAGCCCCCCAAGCCTGGCCGGCCTGCTGCTCGTGAGGATGAGCAGCATACTCCCCTACACCATCAAAGCCCTCATAGCCTCGTGGCGCGGGGGCGGCCTGAGGGAGGTGTACGCCTACACCCTCCACGGCGGCCCCCTCGGCGCCCTAGGCCTAGCCTTCACCCTCGCCGGCGCCGCCCTGACCGCCTACGGGCTCGCCAAGAGCCTAGACGTCCGCCCCCCAGCAGCGGCGGCCGCGGCGGGCACCCTCTGGGCGGTCCACCTCCTAGCCGGGCTCGCCTAGCGGCGGCCCGCGCACATTACCCGTCCACCCCCAGCAGCGGCGGCCGGGGCGGTGAGCGGGTGGAGCGACACCGAGGGGCGCCCGGTGAGGAGCGACACTCAGGCGAGCCCCCCAGCCGCTGCAGCCTCGTGGCGTCGAGGCTCGCCGCCGGCGCCGCGGTGGAGGCGGCGCTCCACCCCAAGCCAGGCGCTGTGACCCCCTGCGCCAGCCACCCAGACAAGGCGGCGTGGGACTTCATGGTCCACACGGCCGCCATAGGCGAGGCGGCGGCAGCAGCCTGCAGGGCCAGCCTCTCGGGCGGCGACCCCCTCGAGGCCGGCCTCGAGGCGTACGCGAGGGCCATCGCCACGCTACCACTCCCGGGCTCGAACGTCGGGCTGGGGGAGGCGCTCCTCCTCACACCCCTAGCGGGCGCCCTGGCGCGGGCGCCCCTGGGCGCTGGCTGCGAGCCCGGCCCCGTGGCGTTGGAGGCGTCCAGGATAGCCAGGTCCTCCGGCGGGGGTGCCGCCGGGGCCTACTACGCCCTCCTCCAGAGGCTCTCGCCCAGCCACCTCGGCAGGTACGAGGGGCCCGTGCCCGGGGTCGGCGGGGGAGACCCCGACTCTATGCTTGACGTGCTCCTAGCCGCCAGGTGGGACCACGTTCACGCCGAGCTCCTAGAGGGGTACCCGCGCACCCTCCACACGCTCTCGACGCTCAGGAGGGCCCGCAGGCGCGGGGCCGGCCTGGGCGAGGCTGCGCTCGAGGCCCTCCTCGAGGGCCTAGCGGAGCTGGGGGACACCCTCATACTAGCCAAGTGGGGGGTTAGGGCGTACCAGAAGGCCCGGGCCGAGGCCGCCTGGGCCCTAACCCTCCACAGGGCAGGCAAGCTCACCCTCCACGAGGCCCTCGAGGCCCTCGACAGGCTCTGGAGGCCCAGGCGCTGGAACCCCGGGGCCATGCTAGACATCCTAGCGGCGGCGCTGGGCCTGGAGCTGGCCTGCCAGCCGGCGGGGGCTAGTACGTGGGCCTATCAGCCTCCTTAACATCCCCTGGCGTGGAGGGTTTCGGGTGGGGGGATGCGCTCTGGCCGGCGCGGCGCTCCCGGGTGTTGTCGAGGACCTCCTGAGGCGGGCGCTCGAGGGGCAGCCCCGCGCCCTGGGGAGGCTCCTGAGCCTCCTCGAGAGGCCGGGGCCCCTCTCGGCCAGGCTGCTGGAGAGGCTGACGCCCAGGGCTAGGGGCTCGCAGGTTGTGGGGTTCACAGGCATACCGGGGGCTGGGAAGAGCACTCTCGTCTCCAGGGTTATCGGGGAGCTTAGGAGGAGGGGGTACAGGGTCGCCGTCGTGGCGATAGACCCGACGAGCCCCCTGAGCCAGGGCGCCCTGATGGGTGATAGGCTGAGGATGCAGGAGCACTCCACGGACCCCGGGGTGTTCATTAGGAGCATCTCCACGAGGGGCCTGAGGGGGGGCCTGAGCCTGGCGGCCCTCACGCTGGTGGAGGCGTTCGACGCCCTCGGCTACGATAAGATAATCATCGAGACGGTGGGCGTTGGGCAGGCGGAGGTTGACATCATGCACGCCGCCCACACGATAGTGGTCGTCACGATGCCCGGGGCTGGGGATGACATCCAGGCGCTCAAGGCGGGCGTCATGGAGATAGGGGACATATACGTCGTGAACAAGAGCGACAAGCCCGAGGCCACGAAGACATACGAGTACATGAGCTTCGCCCTCGAGAAGGGCGACATAGGCAGGCAGGGGGGCTGGGCGCCCAGGCTCGTTAGGACGAGCGCCGTGATGGGGCAGGGCGTCAGGGAGCTGGTCGACGCTATAGAGGAGCACTGGGAGTACGTGAACAGGGCCGGCCTCAGGTGGGAGAGGGTCTACTCGAGGAGGTCGCTCCTCGTGAGGCTCACGGCCGAGAGGCTGCTCGCCGAGTCGCTCGAGGAGATAGCCGGGGCCAGGAGGGGCGAGCTCCTAGAGGTGGCCAGGAGGGGGAGCGGCTTCCTAGAGGAGGCCCTCCGGCTCGCCGGGGAGGCCTGCGGGGAGGTGAGGGGCCTCCTAGGCGAGGGCGAGGGCCAGGGCTAGGAGCCCCGTTGCCACACCTATAGAGGCGAGGGTGAGCGCCAGGGGCTTCCCCAGGCCTGACTCATAGTACTCCGAGGTTAGGACCAGGCAGAGGTGGACGGGGCTCGCCATGACGCCCAGGTAGCCCCCGGTGTAGGCTACCAGCATCATGCGCCAGTCTATCCCGCTCCCGCTCGCTATTAGCCCGGCTAGCAGGGGCATCGCTGTGGCGGCGAAGAAGTTCTCCCCGCCGGCGCTGAGGCCGAGGGTGAAGGGGAGCAGGTAGGCCACCGCGACCGCTGGCACCCCGCTCGACTGGAGGGCGCCCATGAGCGCCCCGGGGGCCCCGGTGGCTATGAGGAGGTTCTTGAACATGAGGGCCTCGAGGAGCACGCCGTGTATCCTCGGCCTAACCGCCAGGCCCAGG
>JALSQL010000135.1 GCA_026985435.1 Acidilobaceae archaeon | reverse complement strand
GCGGGGAGCCTGTGGTCGAGGCGTGCCCGGAGTGCCCCTCCAGCCGGGCGCTGGGCGAGCTGGCCGAGGCCCTGGCCGGCGCCCTGGGGAGCCTGGGGGTGGAGGCGGCTTGAAGGGCGTCGTGGAGCTTGTCGTCGCGAGCGGCAAGGGGGGCGTGGGGAAGTCGACCATAGCCGCTGCCCTCGCCGTCCACCTGGCGGGGCGGGGCTACAGGCTGGCCGCCGCGGACGCCGACGCGGAGGCGCCGAACCTCCACATAGTCCTGGGCGTGGAGGGCTGGGACGAGGAGGAGCCCTACAGGGAGGGGAGGGTGGCCTACATACTAGACGACAAGTGCACCCAGTGCGGCGTCTGCGCGGAGGTGTGCCCCTACGGCGCCGTCGAGGTCAGGGGTGGGAGGCACTGGATAAACCCGTGGATATGCGAGGGCTGCATAACCTGCAGCGCCGCCTGCCCCGTGAAGGCTATACGCTACCGCTTCAACGTCCAGGCCGGCTGGATACGCCTGGCGAGGTCCACGGGCCACGGGTTCCCCCTGGTGAGCGGGGAGATACTGCCCGGCAGGCCCAACAGCGGTAAGATTGTGACGGAGATCAAGAACAGGGCCAAGGCCCTCCTAGGCGGGGAGGGCGTGCTGCTCGTGGACGCCGCCGCGGGGATAGGCTGCCAGGTCATATCGAGCCTCACTGGCGCCCAGCTGGCGCTCCTAGTAGTGGAGCCCACGCCCGCGAGCCTCAGCGACCTCCGGAGGGTCCACAGGCTCGCCAAGCACTTCGGCCTCGCCTCGATGATAGCCGTGAACAAGTACGACATAAACCCCGACATGCTGGGCGAGATAGAGGAGTACGCCGAGAGCGAGGGCGTACCAATACTCGGCCGCATACCCTACGACGAGGCCGTCCCCAGGGCCATAGCCGCCGGGAGGCCCGTGACTCTCCACAGCCCCGGCTCCCCCGCGGCGAGGGCCATCGAGGAGCTAGCCGAGAGGATAGCCTCGGAGGTCCTACCGGAGTGGAGGCGCTGGTGGGCCAAGTACAGGCCCCGCAGGCCGGAGCCCTATATACCAGTCATACTCCACCCCAACAGGGGTGTGGGAGGTGGCGGTGGTTAAGGTAGCCCTCGCCACTGAGGAGCCGGGCGGCCTCGACTCGAGGCTCGCCGAGAGGTTCGGCAGGGCCCCCACCTTCACGGTGGTCGAGCTGGACACTGACACCGGGGAGGTGAAGAGCGTCAGCGTCATAGAGAACCCCGGCGCGAGGGCGGCCAGCGGCGCCGGGGTCAAGGCGGCGCAGGCCGTGGCGGAGGCTGGGGCGACCATCTACGCGGGCCCCAACCCGGGCCCCAACGCCTACGCCGCCCTCCAATACCTCGGCGTGAGGGTCTACCCGATAACCGGGCTCACCGCCAGGGAGGCCCTCGAGAGGCTCCTCGGCGAGCTCAAAGGGAAATAGCCCCAGCACCACCCCCCGCCGGGGCCGATGCGGACTCTGCCCCACGCCCAGCCCGGCGGGGGCGATGGGCTGGATTGGCCTTGCCGAGGCCCTGCTGTCCCCCCGGCTACCTAGCTGCAGAGCCTGGGGCTCCTGACGCTCTCCAGGTAGGCCCTCCTCACCCTCTCCCTGGCCTGGGCGAGGCGGGGGTGGGCCACGTAGTCTAGTGCCGTCCCGCACGCCTGGGGTATGGCCATCCTCTCGACCGCCCGGGAGGCCCTGCCGCCCAGGAGGCCCTCGACCACCAGCGCGTACCCCTGGGCGGCGTGCTTGCTCCTCGAGGCCCCCTCGAGGAGGCCGAGCCTCTCCACCTCCACCCCGCCGGGGAGCCTCTCGCGGAGGTCGCCGAGGAGCGCCGGGCTGGCGGAGTAGCGGCCGGAGACCAGAAGCCTAGAGACGCCGAAGCGGGTGTGGACCGCGGCGACGGCGGTGGCTATCGAGTCTAGCATGGCGTTGTAGGCCTCGGCGCAGAGGCCCCTGGAGCTGGAGCGGGCCCTCTCCAGGGCCTCCTCGGGGGTGGAAGCGCCGCAGGCCTCCATGACGCCGCCGTGGAAGACGTCGAGCCTCCCCCACCCGCCGCCCATCGCCACGACCTCCAGGTCCAGGGGCCCGGCGGTTATGAAGCCGGGGCCGAGGCTCGTGCCGCCGAGGGCCCAGGTTACCCGGCCGTCCTCCACCACCATGAGGGCGTTGTAGCCGAATCCGAGCTCGAGCACCATGAACCTGCCCCTGCCGCCCTCTAGGTAGCTGGCGAGCAGGGCGACCGAGAGCTTGTCGGCCGTGCCGAGGTCGACCCTGTTATACTTGGCGCCGGGCCTCAGGGTTGGGAGGTGTATCACCGCGGGTATGAATATGGACCGCGGCCCGCCGCCCGAGGCGAGGGCCTCCACCACACGGGCCAGGGCGGCGTAGACCATGGCCCCCACGACGCCCCGCCTGACCCCCTCCTCGATCTCGCCCCACGTCGAGAGGAGGAGCACCTCCACCGCCAGCCTCCTGGCGTCTACAACGTCTCCCGATGGGGTGACCGGCACGCCGTAGCCGGAGGGCGCCGCCACAGCGTCGACGCTGCCCGCCTCGCGTATAGCCTCCAGCAGGGCCTCGGGGCTCCTCGCCACGAGCGCGGTGTCGACGCTGGCCTCCCACTCCACCCTGCCGTCCTCAACGAGGGCTAGGTCGAAACTCCTGGTCCCCGGGTCGACGCCGAGAACCCTGACCATGACCTGCACCCACTCGAGGGCCGAGCGGCTGGGGGCTATAAGGCCTGGCTCGGGTTGGCTTTAAGGCCTCCCGCCCGACAGTCTAAACCCAGCGGTGCGGCGACTTGGAGCACGCTGCAGAGGAGCCGGTCTACCTCATGAGCCTGAAGCCGAGGTATGCCAGGCTGATCTTCGCTGGCGTGAAGAAGTACGAGCTCCGCAGGCTCTCGGGCGTGCCCCCCGTCGAGGAGGGGGGCAGGATAGTGGTGTACGTCAGCGGAAACGTGCAGGCAATAGTGGGCGAGTTCAGGGCTGGGAGCATCATACGCGGCGCGCCCGAGTACGTGTGGGCCAGGGTGAGGAGGCCCGGCACTGGCATAGGGGAGGACGCCTGGCAGTACATCAGGGGGGCTCGGAGGGCCATGGCGATAGAGGTCGTGGGGCCCACCCTCTACCCGAGGCCCGTGACGCTCGAGGAGCTACGCCGCATAATACCGGGGTGGATGCCGCCGTTCAGCTACAAGAGGCTCAGCGAGGGGGACCCCCTCCTAGAGCTGGTCCTCCGCAGGATCTGGGAGGCCGGCCTCCACCAGAGGCCCGGGGACGGGCGGATCCGCGGCGGGAGGCTCCTATAATACCCCCGCCGCCCCCGGCATCGGGGCGGCCGATGACCGCCCGTCGGGTGTCAGCCCGCATCGTCGGAGCGGCTCCTGTGGTGAAGAGTCCCCTGGCTTGGAGGCCGCCGCACCACCGCCTTGTGGTGACAAGCATATAGGCCCCCGCCCCCACACCCCACCACCAGGGGCCGGCCGGGTTGGAGGGCGTGGAAGAGGCCAGGAGGGCGTGGGTCGAGGTCGCGCTGGCCCTGGTCGACGCACTGCCGCCCCACGTGGAGGTGTGCATCCCCCGAGACCTGGCGCCCCACCCCGAGAGGGCCGGGCTCCAGAGGGCCCTGGGCCTGGGCAGGGGCCGCCACTACTCCCTAACCCTCCCCGGCGGGGGCAGACTCCACGTGAGGGTGCTCCGCGGGGAGGGCTGCTTCAGGGCGCACTGGGACCTCCGCGACCCCAGGGTCGACCCGCTGGGGCACCTACTCTTCGACGCCCCCGGCTTCTCCGCCGCTGCCGCTGGCGTGGCCAACATGATCGTGGAGCTATCGAGGGCAGCCACCCCCCTGGCGGCCCTCGCGGGGCTGGCGCTCGGGGGCGGCGCCACGCTGCTGATGGCCGCGCTGGCGAGGCTCCTCTAGCCGTTCACCCGAGAGTGGTGAGTTAAGGTGGTTAGGGTCTTTTAGGGTACCACCCTCGGGCTCCTCACGGCACGGCTCGGGGCCCCTCACCGCCCTCCTGGAGCGGTTCTCGGAACCCCGAGCCCACCACACACGATTATCCCAGTAAACCCTATAAATCTTTCTGGGTATATCCCCTTATGGGGAGAAGGGTGAGCTATGTAACGGTTACTGCCGGTTTTAACGCCTCTAGTGGGGAAGCAGAGCTATTGCTTTCTACTGCATGGCTTTTCAAGCTGGCAACGCATAGAGTTCTCTCCTATGCCAAGCCTATGCCTGCTCTGCCAGCCTCTAAGATTGCTTGGAAGAACACGTTTAGGAGAATAGCATACGAGGTTATCTCAAACCGTAGGTACGCTGACTCCGCTACTGTCCTCGTCATGGGTATCTACGAGTCATGCAGACAGTTAGGGGTGGATTTCAGGGAAGTAGAGCTGGGAGACTGGCTGATGTTCCAGCAGAGCGAGAAAGAATATCCCCCAAGAAACATTACTCTCAAGTACATAGACGAGGCGTGGGTAACAGTGCTCGGGTATGATGGGAGGAGGGAGAGGATTAAGCTCAAGATATCTGTATCGGGGGCCTTTAGAAGACTATTAGAAGCTATACTGGGAGAAAAACAACCATACAACCCTAGGATAGTACTGAAATCGTGGAATACTAGGGGAGGAAAACTCTACGTCAAAGGAGAGCTACACCTGGCAATACCCCTAGACTTCTACTACAGGCACATGAAGAGATTCGAGGGAAACTATGGCAAACTCTATGGCGGCGTGGACGTTAATGCTGATAGGGTTAACCTAGCTATAGTTGATGAGCGTGGGAGGCTGAGGGATTCCTACACCTTCTGGTTCCGGGAGGCTACAGCTAGAGGCTACCCTAAACGTAGAGCTAGAAGTGTTATCGGTATGAGGGTACACGAGATGCTCCGCTACGCCTACCACCACGGAGTAAAGACGCTATTCATAGAGAACTCAGATGTCTTGGGCAAACTAAAACTGCTATGGATAAGGAATGGTAGGAGACTGCATAAGAACTACAACTGGAAAGTGTCAATCTTTAGGAGCTCGATAATAGAGATGATAGCACTGAAGTCACCACTATACTCAATAAGGGTAGGCTATGTAAACCCTGGGGGAACCACGCACTCCAAGGAACATGATGAAATAATGAGGAAGTACAGGCTAGACAGGCACACGGCATCAGCATACCTGATAGCCCTAAAAGGGCTCAAACAACCCTAAACTACCTTCACATAAGTTTCAGCCCCCAGCGGGTCACACCCTCGCCACCGGCCGGACCTCCACGCCGAGCTTCGAGGCCAGCTCGTAAACGTTGGGGTCTATGATGCCACCCACTATGAGGAGGCGCGGCTTCACCCCGGTGAGCCTCTCGTAGAGCAGGCCCACCCTGTACAGCTCGGCCACGTCGCCCTTAGACACCCTCGACTTCACCTCGACCAGCACGTGCACCCCATCCTTCACGGCCACGTCCACTTCAACCATTGAGGGGCGGCCGTACACGATTCCCTCCTCGTCGCGGGCCTCCCACCTCCTAACCCTAGCCGCGCCCAGGATATCCTCGACGACATACCTCATAGCCTCCCTGAAGCCCTCCTCGCTGATCACACCGTACCTGTGAGCTATGGCAAGCAGCAGGCGCCTGGTCTCACGCGCCTCCTCCTCCAGCCTCGCGAGCCTCTCCTCGAGCCTCTGCTGGCGCTCCTCTAGTCTTTGGTGCCTCTCCTCGAGCCTGGCCAGCCTCTCCTCTACCCTTAGGAGCCTCTCCTCCAGCCTCTGCTGGCGCTCCTCGAGCTTCTGCTGGCGCTCTTCCAGCCTGGCAAACCTCTCCTCGAGCTTCTGGTAGCGCTCCTCCAGCCTAGCGAACCTCTCCTCCAGCCTCTGCTGCCTCTCCTCGAGCCTTTGCTGGCGCTCCTCGAGCCTCGCGAGCCTCTCGAGGATCTCCCTAAACCCAAGAAGACCCATCAGGGCGTAGCGGAACTCCCGATCCTCCTCCACAGCCCTCAATATACGCTCCTTCTCACTCTTGGAGAGAGACACGGGGGCGCCACCCGGGGGCTGCAGCCGCCCCACTAAGCCCGCGGGGGCGCCGGGCTATATCTGGCAGGGGTTAGAGGAGGAGATCGAGGGGTGTGGGCCTCACCAGGCTCTTGGCCCAGGTCTTGTGTATGGTGGTCTTGGGCGGCAGGAGTAGCCCCCGGCGGGCCAGCTCCACTATCACCCGGGGCGTGGGCGGTGGGGGCTTGTAGGCTACGGTGGGGCCTGGCGGGGGCGGGGTGCTCTCCGCTATCAGGGTGTAGACGCCGAGCAGGTCGCCTCTCGCCTCTAGCCTGGCGGCTAGCCTGGCTGCGGCGGGGCTGAGGCTCACGGTGGAGGGCTCTATCTCCTCGACGTCGCGCTCGTAGTCGACCAGCACCACGGGGACCCGCCTGGCGCCGAGCAGCCTGGAGAGGGCGTGGAGCCTGTGGTGGCCGTCTATCAGTGTTAGCGATGCCCTGTCGGCTATCAGGGGCCTCCTGAGGGCCCGGGTCTGGAGTATGCTGGCGGCCAGCCCTGCGGCCCTGGCTGGGGTGACGCGCTCGTGGGGCCTCAGCGCCGCCGGAGGGAGTAGGGCGACCTCCACGCTCCTATGAGCCGCCTCCACCCCCGTCAGCCCCCCGGAGCCCCGGTATGCTCTCTAGCCTCGGCGCCGGCGGCTCGGCGTCGACCAGCCTGCCCTCCAGGTAGTCCCTGTAGCCGGAGAGGTCTAGGAGGCCGTGGCCGGAGAGGTTGAAGAGTATCACCGCCTCCCTGCCCTCCTCTCTGGCCTTCCGCGCTAGGTCGACCACGGCCCTCACGGCGTGGGCCGACTCGGGCGCTGGTATGATACCCTCAGTCCTGGCGAAGAGCACGGCTGCCTCGAACACGCTCGTCTGCGGGTAGGCCACGGGCTCGACCAGCCCGTTCTTCACGAGCACCGCGAGCGTGGGGGCGACCCCGTGGTAGCGGAGGCCGCCAGCGTGTATTGGGGGCGGCACGTAGTCGTGGCCGAGGGTGTACATGTAGATTAGGGGGGTGAGCCCGGCGGTGTCGCCGTAGTCGTAGGCTAGCACGCCCCGGGTCATGCTCGGCGCCGCCGTGGGCTCCACGGCCACGAATCTAGTATCGCTGGAGCCGCGGAGCCTGTCGTGGAGGAACGGGTAGGCCAGGCCGGCGTAGTTGCTCCCGCCCCCCACGGCGCCCACCACGTAGTCGGGGTACACGCCCAGCTCCTCGAGCTGCCTCTTGGCCTCGAGGCCTATCACGGTCTGGTGGAGGAGCACGTGGTTCAGCACGGACCCCAGGCTGTACTTGGTGTCAGGCCTCGAGGCGGCGTCCTCTATGGCCTCGCTGATAGCTATCCCCAGGCTGCCCGGGCTGTCGGGGTCGCGCTCGAGCACCGCCCTCCCGGCCCTCGTGAGCCTCGAGGGGCTCGGGACCACCTCGGCCCCGTACGTCTCCATCACTATCCGGCGGTAGGGCTTCTGCTCGTAGCTAACCCTAACCATGTACACCCTAACCCTCAGGCCGAAGAGGGCTCCGGCGAGCGCCAGGGCTGAGCCCCACTGGCCAGCCCCCGTCTCGGTGGTCAGCCTCGCCACTCCCTCCAGCCTGTTAT
>JALSQL010000134.1 GCA_026985435.1 Acidilobaceae archaeon | reverse complement strand
GGGTCGACCCTCACGACCTCACCGTAGACCGGCCTCGCGCCCAGCCGGGCTATCCTCTCGCTGGGCACGAACGTCTCGCCGGGCTCCGCCTCGCCTATGGCGACGTCGAAGAACAGCGGCGGCATATAGTGCCTCTGGCTCTTCGTCACCACTGCGACCTCGACATCCCCATCCCCGCGTAGCCCGTGTGAGAGGCTCCTCAGTGCGGCCACGGCGCCCACGCCGCCGCCGAGTATGAGGATGCGCTTGGCCATGCCGCCGCCCACACCCCATCTCAAGCTATGGACGCCCCGAGTGTAAGTGGGTAGCGCACTTATTCGGATGTGAGGATACAGCTAAGGTGCTGGGCTTAACTCTCCCCCAGTAGGCTCCCCCGGAGGGCCGTCGCGAGGCGCCTGTACGCCTCGCGGGCCCGGGCCCGGCCGCGGAGGCCCGTCGCCACCCTCAGGTAGCCCTGGACGCCGAAGCACTCCCCGGGGTTCACCAGTATGCCGCGCTCCAGCAGCCCCTCCGCCAGGCCCATCGTGTCCTCGACGCCGTCAACGTCCACGAGGGCGAAGGCGCCCGCTGAGGGCTCGCAGACCCTCACCGGCAGGCCCGCGAGTGCCTCCCGGAGGGCCTCCAGGCCGGCCACCACGATGGCGCGGTTCAGCTCCAGCAGCCTCCCCCTGACGCTGGGCTGGAGCACCTGCACCGCCACCGCCTCGCCGAGGCGGGGCGGCGATATCGTGGTGTAGTCCTTCACAGCCCAGAGCCTGTCGGCCAGCCTGCGGCTGGTGGCAGCGGCCCAGCCGATCCGGAGCCCGGGGAGCCCGAAGGCCTTCGAGAGCCCGCCCACGGCTACCGCCTCCGCGCCGGCCTCGGCAGCGGCCTCGAGCACGCTAGGCGTCAGGCCCCCCTCCAGCTCCAGCCCCCTGTAGACCTCGTCGAAGACCAGCACCGCCCCGGCCTCCGCGGCGGCCTGAGCCACCTCCCAGAGGCCACCCCTCTCCACGGCCCCCGTCGGGTTGTTCGGGTTTGTGGCGAAAACCACCCTCGGCCTCGCCTCCCTTATGAGGCCCACGAGGCTCCACACCGGGAGCCGCCAGGACTCCTCGGGCCTCCTCCACACCTCCACAACCCTGGCGCCCCGGAGCCTCAGGAGCCCGGGGACCTGCATGTAGTTCGGCATGTCAACCAGCACCGTGTCCCCCGGGGCCACCAGGGCCAGCACCGACACCAGGTTGGCCTCGGCGCTCCCGGCGGTCACGACCACGGACTCCGCGTCGACAACGCCCCCGAGCCAGTCTGCCACGGCCTCCCTCAGGCGTGGGCTACCCTTGGTCCACCCGTAGCCGAGGTCCACCGAGCCCAGGTCAAGGCCTACCCCGAGCTCCTCGAGCAGGCTCCAGGGGGGCGGCTCCACCCCGCTCTCCGCGAGGTTGAGGCTGACACTAGTCTCGTGGAGGCTCTGCCAGCGCTCCAGGCAGAAAACCGGCAGGCCGGGCGCGGCCTCGCCCCCGAGGAGCCACCCCCTACCCTGGCCAGTGGGGCCGAGCTCCAGGCCAGCGCACCCCCGACGCTAGGGGCATGGTGGCGGCTACTAATCGCTGCCCCCCTCAATCTCCCCCCGGGCCCTGGCCTGCACCCCCCGGGCGGGGTGCTCGCCGCAGCGCCGCGCCCGAGCCCCGGCCAGGAGGCCCAGCAGCTCGTGCACGCCCGGCTCCCCCTCCGGGGGCTCCTGCGGGGCCTCGGGGCACCCACCCTCGGCCAGCGCCGCGGCTACTTTCAGGGCTGTGCACTCGTCCCAGGGCTGGGGGAGCCCGCCCGCGCGGCTGCAGGCCTCCTCCAGGTGCCTCCGCGCGGTCGCAGCGGCGCGCCGCGCGTCGCCGGCGTGGAGGGCCAGCACGGCGGCGGCCACGGCTAGCAGGGGCCTGTGGCGCGTCGCCGCCTCCAGCTCCAGCGCCCTCTCAGCCTCGGCCCTGGCCTCCGCGTAGCGCCCGAGGCCCACGAGCGAGAGGACGGCTGGAACCGCCAGGGTCTGCTCTACTATGGGGTGGAGCCCCCCGGTCTGGGCCGACTCCCGGCGGACCCTCTCCACTATGGCTAGCGCCTCCCTGTGTCTCCCCCTCATCCTCTCGATCTCGGCGGTGTGTATCAGGGAGATGAAGTAGTTCGCCAGGTCCCCCTCCTCGAGGCTTATCTCCGCCTCTCTCATGGCTGCTGCGAGAGCCCTCTCGGCCTCCCCCCGAGCCATGTAGACGAGCTGGGCCGTCGCCTGGAGCGTGCTCTCCACGAGAGCCCTCTCGGCCCTGGGGAGGCGGCGGTAGAGCGCCTCCGCCCTCTCGTAGTCCCTCATGCCCTCCTCCAGGCTGCCGGTCCACATCTTGAACCCGGCGAGTAGGGCCAGCACCCGGACGTAGAGGGGCCTGTCCCTGTAGAGCCTGGGCAGCGCGCCCTCCAGCAGCTTGATCGCCTCGCCCACGCGCCCCTGGAGGTTTAGGGTTGCCACGAGAGCGTACTCCGCGGCGTAGAGTGCGTCTAGGTACGGGTCGGCCCCGGAGGCGCAGCCCCAGAGGGCCTCCACGCTCCTAGCGTAGAGGTCGGGGCAGCAGAGGAAGTAGGAGCTACCCCGGAGGAGGCGGTCCCGAACAGCCAGGGCCGCCTCCCTCGGGGCGCACAGCTTGGCTAGCACCGAGAGCCCCCTGACCCTCCACTCGCTCGAGGGGTGCCTGGCAAGCGCGCCAGCCAGGCGGGCGAGCACCTCGCCCGGCGGCCTCCCGCCTGCTCTAGCGTACTCCCTAGCCCTCGCCAGCCCCCGCCCCAGCTCCACGAGCCCCCGGGCCTCCAGCGACTCTAGGAGCCTCCCACACCTCCCCCGGGCCAGGCCCAGGGCCTCGCAGGCCACGCCCACCGGCAGCCACGAGCCAGCCGCCGAGAGCAGGGCGAGCGCCTCCCTCTCCCCCGGGGACAGCTGGGAGGAGACGCCGCTCCTATACGCCTCCATAGCCCTCCTCGCGGCCTCCAAGAGCCCGCCGCCCGGCGCCCTCAGGGCGGCCACCAGCACCGCTGGGACCCCCGCTGTGGCGGCGTGGAGGGCATCGCAGCCAACCCCCCGGGTGGCGCCCGGCGAGAGCCTCTCAGTCAGCTCGCACGACTCGCGCGGGCCTAGGGGCTCCAGGCGTATCACGAGGGCCTTGTCGGGCCTGGCGGCGAGCCTCCTCTCGAGCCTCCTCGACAGGACCACCACCCTGTAGTCTCCAGCAGACAGCGCCAGCCGGAGGACCACCCCCGCGGTCTCGGCTGGGAGCAGGTGGTAGTCGTCGACCACGAGCAGGGCGCCCAGCCTCGAGAGCGCCCCAGCCAGGGCGTCGGCGAGGGCCCCGGGGCCGCCGCTGGAGGCCGCGGGCTCGACCCCCTCCAGCCCGAGCAGCCTGAGCCACGCGCTCGCGCGCCACGCCATAACCCCGGGGGTCTCGCTCGGCCCCCCAGGGTACCATAGGACCGGGGCCCCCGCCTCGGCGGCGACCGCGGCGGCGAGGGCGGTCTTACCTATACCCGGGGGCCCCCAAACGTGCGCTACAGGCGCCCCGCTGGACCTCAAGGCTTCGAGCTCCGCCTCCCTGCCCACGAGCTCCACGGGCCTCGGGGCCGAGGTTACTATCGAAGGGTCCACGCCGAGCTCGCGGGAGCCCCCCTCGAGGACAACCCTGACCTGCCCCCCGCGGAACTCTATCCTGAGCCCCCCAACCGCCAGCCTGTACACCCTAACGTTCCGGCCCCCCACGCGGGCCCAGTAACCCTCGACGAGGCCCAGCCTCTCGAGCCTCCTCAGCCTCCTGGAGACGTCGGCCTCGTCCCTCCCCAGGGCCGAGGCTATCTCCCTAGTGTATGACGGCCTCGAGGATAGTAGCGCTAGGATCTCAAGGTTGACCAGGCTGTTGAGGGCCTTCGCCAGGGCCTCAGCCTCCAGTACCCCGCACCCCACAGCGTCCCACTCAAACCGGGGGGCGCCCCCCGCGCGGGGGCTGTAGGCGGGGGTTTTACCTGAACCGTCAAACCCGCACTATAACAGAGTAGGCCCCGCGCCCGCCCGGAAACGGCTGATAGCTGTGGCTGCCAGTAGCCTCACCCGCATGGTGGCCTCGGCACTCCTAGTCCTAATGGTTGCTGGGCAGCCCCTAGCGCTGGCTCTCCCACCAGCCCAGGCGCACAGCCCCCCCGGCACTGGCGGCCGCGCCCCTCAGGCTGGCGGGGAACCCTGGGCGGAGCCTCCCGGGGGCCTAGCCGCCCCGCGGGGGCCCCAGGCTCCCGGCTCTGGCGGCTGGCTGGAGCCCCACCTGGAGGATGGCGGTGGCTACGGGTCGATCCACATCAGGAACCCTGACACCCTCAACTTCACCGTGCCCATAGCCGGCCTCCCGGATCTCCGCCTCATACCGGTCGTCGCCCTCGTGGGCCCGGCGGGTATCGAGCCCGGCTGGAACGGCGTCCGCTCGGGCGACGGCAGCGAGGGTAACCCCTACCTGGTCTCGGGGTGGGTGGTTGACTCGAGGCTCTACAGGGCTGGGGTCCTCGACTACGCCGTCTACCTGGCTAACATACCGGGTTATGTCGTGCTGGAGAACCTGACGGTCTACGGTGACATATACATATTCAATGTTAGCCACGTGATACTCCGAAACGTCACCGTAGTGGAGCCGGAGGGCTGGAAGCCCGGGAGCGGGGGCGACCGCTATGGGTCTCTCGCGTTCTCAACCTCCAACCTCACCATAGTGGACTCCCGCATAGGCTCTATATACGAGAATGTATTCCGGAGCAACGCCAGCCACATACTCACCATCGAGAATAGCGAGGTTGACTCCATGTACATAAGCAGCTCACCCACCTACATATACGGCAGCGTGGTAGAGAACGCCGACTTCCACTACTACCCCCCAGCCCTGAAGGGCGACACCACGATATACGTGGGCAACTCGAGCGATATAATCAACCTAGAGGCGCTCCTCTACGAGTACTACTCCCCGCCCGGGGAGCCGGCTAACCACAGCGTCTCGCTGATAGTCAGGGATTCCCGCGTGGGCCTCTCGGGCCTCCGCGGCCTCAGGCTTGTGAGCGTGCGCGACTCCGAGCTTAACTTCCTCACGATAAACGCCTACAACGTTAAAACATTCGAGATCGTAAACTCTACGGCCTCCCGCCTTAACCTCAACCTCAACGATGTCAGCAACGCCACCATAAAAGGCGTGGCCGGGGGCGAGGAGAGCGAGTACAGCCTGGCGACCATCGACGCCGCCAACACCAACCTCACACTGGCCGACTCTCTGCTCACAAGCTACAGCAGCCTGCTCAGCATCAGCGGCAACTCGACCGCGACGCTGGCCAACCTCGAGGTGGAGCAGGCAGGCTCGCTAGCCTCCATCACACCCTACTACAATACACGCTCTGCCCTCTCGCTCACCCTGGCCAACGTGACGGTGACCGACCACCTCTACTATACTATCTATGTCAGCAATAGGCATCAGACAATCTCGGCCAACATAAGCCTATACAACGTGACTGCGCTCGCCAGCTTCCTCATGAACCTAGAGGACACCTGGCCCGGGATCTCCATAACGATTAGGGGGTCCAACCTCACGAGCCTCCGGGGGCCACTATTCGATGAGCCCACCGACCTACTCTCGCTCCACATAGATAACAGCACCATAGACGGCCTCCCAGCGGTCGTCTACGACGGCCTGGAGGGCGCGAAGGTGGAGGGCACCTTCTCCTACCTCGAGGTGCGGGACTCCCATAACGTTACAGTCAACGCTACGGCCATCATACTGCTCCGGCTTGAGGGGGTGGACAACTACACCCTGAGTCTGCCAGAGTCTATGGAAGCCATACACCTCCACAACACCAGCAACGGCGTGGTGGAGCTCGGCGCTGACACCATCTACTCACTACTAGCCATCGAGGCGTCCAGCGGAGTCGACATACGCCAGGCGTCCAACAGCTCCGGGGACAGCCTCCCGGATGTGTACAACGGCCTCGTCCTAGAGTCGTCTAACATCAGCGTCTCCAACGTCTCGACCCACGACCTCGAGCTCCGCGAGACCTCGGGGTTCACGCTATACGACACCCTGCTCCTTGGCGCGTCGTTTGTGGCTGAGGCCCACGACTCGGGGCCCATACTGGTGTCGAACGTCCACGTAGAGGGCTGGAGGGGCGCCTTCAGCCTGAGGGCAGTCAACTCCACCAGCGTCACCCTGGAGGGTGTGACCTCCACCTACCCCTCGCGGGTCGAGGTGGTGCTTCTCAACGTGACCGACGCAGTGCTGTCTAATACGAGCATGGAGGGTAGGTACGTGTCCCTGATATCCATGAGCACTGGCAACCTGACGCTACGCAACCTATCCCTAGGCCTAGCCCTGGCCTGGGAGTTCAGGCTAGCCATCTACGGCCGCGGCAGCGTGGAAGTGGAGAACGTGTCCATAGACGGCAGCCCTGTCGGCTACTTCGAGGGCTCGAACCTGAGCGACGGCGACCTCGCAGGCCTCGCCGGCGCCATTGTGGTCAACTCGAGCGTGCACATAACCAACGCCTCGCTGCCCCTCCGCTTCCTCTCAGCCTACGACTCGAACGTCACAATAGACCTCGCGGGCTCTAACGCTGGGAACCTCCACTGGCTCGACCTGACCGGCTCGAGGCTACACCTGGCCAACGCCACCATGCAGGCCATGCTGGTAGCGTGGGAGTCGACCCTCGAGGTGCTGGGCGCTACTCTGGAGTACAGCGGTTGGAGCCTGTTCGAGTCAACGCTCCAGCTGGAGGGGTCGAGCGCCAGCTACACCTACTTCTACATAGGGGGCAACACCAGCATTGAAGCCATCGACACCGTGTTCTACGCCTCCCAGCTGAAGAGCTGGATCCTCCACCCGACCCTAACCCTAAACCTGACGAGGACCCTGATAGAGGACTCATCAGGCTACAGTAGCATGGTTCATCGCTTCATTTACGCGAACGGCTTCGAGTCGATCAAAGCAACGCTGCGGGAGTCCAACTCCACGATTAGCAACCTCATAGAATACTACAGTGGCAGCGGCGAACCCCCGCCGGCGAGCGTCGTGCTGGAGGTGAGGGACTCAAACATCGCGTCACTAATAGAGAACAGCTGGGGCGGGTCGGTGCGTGTGTACAACTCCAACATAACAGGAGCCATATACATCAAGGGTATTGAGGACGCCACTATCGTGGACTCAACCATAACGGGCCCGGGCAGCAACATATACATATACAAGACCCGCCACGTCAACCTAACCGGTAACACCCTCTACAGGGTGTACCTCCAAATCATCGCCACTGTGAACGCGACGGTCACAGGTAACACCCTCAGGCAATCCCATGCCTACGTCAGCCTCCTAGACCCCTGGAGCCTCTCGCCGGGGAGCCCCGAGAACGCCACGGCATCGCTGGCCATCGCAGGGAACACCTTCAACGGCTCGGTTATCCCCGGCGAGGGACAGCTGAGGGTCTCGACCGGGCTCACCGCCCTCTGGAGCGGCGGGGGCTTCGCCACGCCGAACTACACCATCCTGATAGCCAATAACACGTTCAGCAACGGCGATATCGGGCTGTGGGTCGAGGGCGACGCGGTATACTACGGGGGTATTAGGAGCGTGCCCGTAGAGCCC
>JALSQL010000133.1 GCA_026985435.1 Acidilobaceae archaeon | reverse complement strand
ATAATAATATTATATATATAAGCCATAATTTTGAGGTAGACTACAGGGTGGGAAACCGTGGCAAGATAGCGAAGCTAGAGTCGAGGATGGTGGGAGAGTCCGACTTGACTATAGCTTCGAGCCCGAGGGATGCGCTCCGATACAAGGACCTAGTCAGTATCGACGATAGGTTGGTAGTCTTCCCAAACGTGTTCCCGGTGGAATTCAGAATGCAACCTAAGAGGGAGAAGCTTCTAGTAGCGATAGTGGCCGGCTCCAGCGACGCCTGGGCCTCTAAGATAGCATGCTTTCTAAGTAGGAAGGGCGTCGACGTGCTATATGTAGGGGGGAGGGATCCTGGATGCAATGTCATAAGGGCTGGCAAGATACCGGGGCGCGCTAACTTTTTGTCAACAATATCCACCGCGCATGCTGGCATAAACTATGATATCCACCTTGGAGGCTCCAATGTGAAGAAGTACGACTACGCCCTGGCGGGTCTGGCGATTTTTTCTGGAGGTACTGGCGTCAGAGGAGACTTCCTCCCAGGCGAGGCGGCCTTCGCCGACGAATACGATCTCCTCGCCAAACTTTCAGGCTACACCGTCGAGGAACTAGAATACATGGGGCGCAGAAATAGGGATCACGCTATCCGAGAGTTTGAAGAGGCCCTGCGGAGGCTCCAGGAGCGGGTGGAGCAGCTTCTGTGAGGAGTCGCCAGGGCTGGGATGGTGGACGAGCCTTATTCGATGGGCTCCCTCATCTCCCAGGCGGCCCTCCGCCGCTCGTACTCCTCCCGGGTTGAGATGGGCCGCGCCGGCACCCCGGCGACAACGGCGCCTGGGGGGACGTCCCTGGTTACGACGCTCCCGGCGGCGACCACGGCCCCCTCGCCGATGGTTACCCCGGGTAGTATGGTCGCGTTGGCCCCTATCACCGCGTTGTCCTCGACGACCGCCCCCTGGAGGCGGGCCGAGGGCGGGTAGCGGTCGTTCGTGAAGACGGCCCTCGGCCCGATGAAGACGTTGTCGCCTATCCTGGTCTCGGGGGGTATGTAGACGGCGGACTCGATCCTGACGTTCCTCCCTATGGTGACTCTGCCGTCTATCACGGTGTGGCTGCCTATTATCGAGGCCTCGCCGACCACGGTGTGCTCCCTCACGAGGACGGAGTGGCCCGTCTCGACGCGGGGGCCTAGGGTGGCGTGCTCGTATATCACACTCCACCGCCTGACCACGGCCCCCTCGCCTATGACGGCGCCCCCGCTGGCGGCATCGAGCCCCTCGGCCTCCAGGGTCGCCCCTGGGCCGCGGGAGGCTAGGAGGCTCTCCGCCAGCCCCCGCAGGGGCCTCCTCGTGGGATAGCCTACCACGACCATGGAGTCTACGAGGGCGCCCCTGCCGACCCTGCTGGGCCCCAGTATGAGGGCGCCCTCGCCCACAACGCCCTCCACGCGGGCCCTGGGGGAGGCGTAGTAGCCGCCCGGCACGGCTGCCACCGCCGCGCCGGTTTTCTGCGTGGGTTTAAGCTGTGGCATGGAGGGGGTCCGGCCTGGCCCGGTACTCCTCGACCCCCCGGTCTATGATGTCCTCGTACCTGGCGTAGTCGGGGTCCCGCCTCAGGGTGACCTCGACGTGGCGGTCCGCGGACTCCAGAATCTTCTTGCATATGAACAGCACGGCCGTCGCCTGGGCCGTGGTCACCGGGGGCTCCCGCCCGGCTGCTAGCGCCTCTATGACTGCCTCGTCCTCCGCGTCTATCGGCAGCCTGGGGGGCGTGGGGTGCTCCACCAGGCCGCTGCTATCGTGGGTGTAGAGCCTCCCGCGGAGGAGGTCGAGCCTCACGGTCCGGCCGGGCTCTATGATGTCCACGACCCTCTCCTTGGGCGGGGAGAGCCTGCTGGCCTCTATGTGTATTATGGTCCAGTCCAGCCAGAGGTGGGCTGTCGAGTAATCTGGGTGCTTGGTGTAGGCGCCCCTGATGTGGTAGGCCCTCAGCCTCTCTGGCAGCGCCCTCACGAGGGAGAGCGACACGTCAACGTCATGGCTGGCCAGGTCGTGGACAACGTCCACACCCGCCGCCCTCGGCGTGAAGGGCGCCCTGCGCCTAGCAGATATAGCGTGGGCCCTCGACGGCTTGAAGCCAGACTCCCGCTCCAGCCTGAAGAGGGCGGATAGGGCGGGGTTGAACCTCTCGCTGTGGCCCACCGAGATCCAGAGGCCCTCCCTCTCCTCTAGCCTAACGATCTCCGCGGCGCCCTCGAGGCTGTCGGCGAGCGGCTTCTCGACCAGCATCGCCGTCACCCCGGCGCTGGCCAGGCCCCTAACTGTCTCCACGTGGAGCCGGGTGGGGGTAGCCACTATCGCGAGGTCCACCTCTCCCCGGGGGATGTCCCAGGGGCTCGAAGCGGCCCTCGCGCCCAGATCCCTCGCCAGCGCCTCGGCCCGGGCCCGGTCCACGTCTACCACGTAGGCCAGCTCGGCGAGGCCTGGCCTCTCCTCCGAGAGCCTGGCGACTACCCGGGCGTGTATCGACCCCATATACCCGGCCCCGACGACTGCGACTCTAACCGGGGCGTCCACCCTCAGCATCCCCCGGGGCTAGCGCCTCGACAGCTCTGCCACCGCCTCCTCGACAGCTCCCGCCACCCTCCTCACCTCGGGCTCCCCGAGGAGGGGGTGTACGGGGAGGCTCAGCACGCCCCTGGCGGCCTTCCGGGCTTTCTCGCAGGGGGTGGCGCAGCCTATGCCGAGCCTCCTGTAGAGGGGCTGGTCGGGTATGATCCTGGGGTAGTGGACGGCCGTGCCTATGCCGGCCTCTCGCAGCTTCTCTGCCAGCCTGTCCCTGTCTAGGTGGGGGCAGGAGTCCACGTCGACCCGGATGACGTACTGGTGGTAGACGTGCCTCGCGCCGGGCCTCTCCCCCGGGGGCACGATGCACTCGACACTCGAGAGGAGCCTTGTGAGGAGGGAGGCGTTCCTCCTCCTGGCCTCGTTCCACTCGTCGAGGCGCCGGAGCTGCACCCTACCTATCGCGGCGGCTATCTCGGTCATCCTATAGTTGTAGCCTAGGATGGCGTGCCTATACCTCGCCACCTGCCCGTGGTCCCTGATCAGCCTCGCCCTCCTCGCCAGGGACGGGTCGTCGGTCACCACCATGCCGCCCTCGCCTGTAGTCATGTTCTTCGTGGGGTAGAAGCTGAAGGTCCCCACGTCGCCGAGGGTCCCAGACTTGGAGCCGTGGTACTCCGCCCCGTGGGCCTGGGCGGCGTCCTCAACCAGGGAGAGGTCGTAGTCCTCCGCTATCTCCCTGAGCGCCCTCCACTCCGCCGGGTGGCCGTAGAGGTCGACCGCCACTATGGCTCGGGTGCGGGGGCCTATGGCCTCGAGCACCCTGTCCGGGTCTATGTTGTACGTCTCAAGCTCTATGTCGACGAACACGGGCCTGGCGCCCTGGTAGAGTATCGAGTTGGAGGTTGCTATGAACGTGAAGGGCGTGGTTATAACCTCGTCCCCGGGCCCGATGCGGAGCGCCTTCAGGGCGATGTCGAGGGCAACCGTGCCGTTAGCCACGGCCACCGCGTAGGCCGCGCCCAGGTAGGCCGCGAACTCCTCCTCGAAAGCCCTAACCTCCGGCCCCTGAGCCAGGCGGCCGCTCCGGAGAACCCTGACCACAGCCTCGGCCTCCTCATCGCCGAGTATGGGCCTGGCTATCGGGATGAAGCCTCCACCCAAGCCGGGCACCCGCCGGGGGCCGCTGGCCACGTGGAGGTTTAACTCTACCAGCCCCCAGCCCGCTAGATATAACGAGCCCGCCCCCAGCGCCCCTAGGAGGCTTCCGCGGGGGTGCGCGGCCACGGGGCGGGGCGGCATAGGGTTTAGGGAGGCCTTCAGCATAGGCGTTGGGGGCATGATAGGCGGCGGCATCTTCGCCGTGCTGGGCCTCAGCCTCGAGCTGGCCGGGCCCGCCGCACCGGCGGCGTTCGCCCTAGCCGGCCTCGTCGCGGGGCTCACGGCGTACTCCTACTCGAGGCTCACCCGCCGCTACCCGAGCAGGGGAGGCACGGTCGAGTTCCTGGTGCAGGCCTTCGGTGGAGGCCTCCTCTCCGGGGGCCTGAACGTTCTACTGCTCCTCAGCTACACGGTCATGGTGTCACTCTACGCCTACGCCTTCGGCAGCTACGCGTCGAGCGCCGTCGGTGGAGGCCTGGGCCTGGCGAGGCTCCTAGCCGTCGGAGTCGTCGCCCTGTTCACCCTCGTGAACGCCCTCGGCGCCCGGGTGTCGGGCGGGGTGGAGGATGCCCTGGTCTTCTTCAAGCTCTCGGTGCTGGCGCTCGTCGTCGTCGCCTCCCTCCCCCTGGTGGAGTGGGGTAGGCTCTCCCCCGGCAACTGGCCGGGTCTGGCCGGCTTGGTCGTGGGGGGCATGATAATCTTCCTAGCCTACGAGGGGTTCGAGCTCATAGCGAACGCGGCCGCCGACGCCGAGAGGGTAGAGGACGTGGTCAGGGCGTACGCGGCCTCCGTGGCGGTGGTGGTTGCAGCCTACATCTCGATAGCCATCGTCGCCGCGGGAGCGCTAACGCCGGGAGAGGTCGAGAGGGCGAGGGACTACGCCCTGGCGGCACTAGCCGGGGAGAGCCTGGGGCGGCCGGGGTTCCTCCTCGTCGTAGCGGCGGCTCTGGCGTCGACCGCCTCCGCGATAAACGCCACACTCTACGGCACCGCGGGCGTAAGCTACGTCATCGCCAGGCACGGCCAGCTGCCCAGGAGCATGGGCCGCACAGTCTGGGGCCACGCCCCCGAGGGCCTCGTGGCCATAGCGCTGGTCAGCGGCCTCCTAGCGGCCACCGCCAGCCTGGAGGAGATAGCCACGGCCGGGAGCGCCGGGTTCCTACTCGTCTTCACCGCAGTGAACCTCGCGGCCTACAGGCTGCGCAGGGAGACCCGGGCCAGCCCGCTCCTAGCCCTAGCGGGGGCGGCGGCGAGCGCCTCCAGCCTGGCGGTGCTCCTCGCCTACACGGCCGCCAGGAGCCCCGGCCAGGCCGCACTCTTCGCCGCGCTGCTAGCGGCATCCTTCGCCCTCGAGGCAGCCTACAGGGCGGCGACAGGCAGGAGGCTCGGCGAGTACGTTGACCCCATCCTAGCCGAGAGGGAGGCGCTGAAGAGGGCGTGGCATACGTGGATGCCGAGGGTGCTCGAAGCCCTCCGGGGGGCCCTCGGCGAGTTCGAGGCGTACCTAGTCGGCGGCATGGCGAGGGGGGACGAGGAATCGTCGCACGACGTGGACCTGCTAGTCGTCACACGGGAACCCCCCGATGCTAGGAGTCTCGAGAGGGAGGTGAGGAGGCTCGCCAGCCTCCCCAGGCACCACCCGCTCCACATACACACCGCGACGCCCGGGGAGGCCGCTAGAGCCCTCGAGGGGGCGCCCCACAAGCCCCTCCACACCACCCGAAGGCGGGGCCAGCGCCCCGCCTGACCCGGCCGGGCCATATTAGAGGAGCCCTCCAGGGGCTGGCTGGGGGGTGGAGGAGGTGCCGCCGTACTCGGGTAGGGCGTCCACCCTCCGGGAGAGCCCCACTAGGAGGATCGACGCCCTCCGGGAGAGGCTTGAGAGGGAGGGGCGAGACGTGATACTCCTCTCCACGGGCCAGCCGGGCGTGCCGCCCCCCGAGTGGCTACGTGAGGAGGCGGCCCGCCTCGCCCGGGAGGGTGGAATGGGCGTCTACGGCTACACTCCGAGCGGTGGCTACTGGAGGCTCCGGGAGCTGATCGCCCTCGACGTGGGGGAGCTGGGCGGCCCGGAGCTCGACCCCAGGCAGGTGGTGGTCACCGCGGGCGGCCAGGCGGCGATGTACGCTGCGCTGGCGGCGATAGTCCCGGAGGGCGGCGAGGTGGTGCTCCTGGACCCCACGTACTTCGGCTACGAGCCCCTCGTGCGCCACTTCGGCGGCCGCGTCAGGTGGGTGCCCGTCAGGGCGGAGGAGGGCTACCAGCCCGACCCCGACAGGGTGCTCGAGGCCGTCGAGAGGGGGAGGACCAGCGCCATAGTGCTCGTGACGCCCGACAACCCCACGGGCAGGCTCCTCTCGAGGAGCGCCGCCAGGGCGCTGGCGGAGATAGCCGAGGACTACGACCTCTGGCTGGTCGCGGACGAGGCCTACAAGACCCTCGTCTACGAGGGGGAGCACGTCTGGCTCTACAGCCTAGACCCCGAGAGGGTCGTCTCGGTGAACACCTTCAGCAAGGACCCAGGCATGCCGGGGTGGAGGCTGGGCTACGTGTACGGGCCCCGCTGGATAGTGGGGAAGATACACCTCATACACGAGTCCCTAGTCTACTGCCCGCCCAGCATAGCCCAGAGGACCATAATGGCCTACCTCTCCCGGCGTGAGGAGAGGCTGCGCCACGTAGAGTGGCTCAGGGGCCACTATAGGGTGAGGAGGGACGCCCTACTCGAGGAGGCGGCCCGCCGCCTGCCACGGGCGCGCCTAGCGAGGCCCCAGGGAGGGATGTTCGCCTTCCTAGACCTCCGCCGGTACCTCGAGCCCCTGGGGGTTGACGCCGAGAGGCTCGCGGAGCTGCTGCTGGAGAGGGAGGGCGTAGCGGCAGTCCCAGGCACCTACTTCGGCACAAGCCACCCCTACGCCCTCCGCCTCAGCTTCTCCACGGAGACACCCGAGAGGATAAGGGAGGGGGTGGCGAGGATAGCCCGCCTCCTAGGGGACCTCGAGGGGGAGGCTAAGGCGCCGGGCTAGCGCGCCCCGACGCCGCCGCCCCCGAAGCCCCTGCGCATCATGGTGCGTGTTAGGGGTATCACCCTAGCGGCGGCCAGCGCCGCCCTGACCTCGCTGGTCCAGGGGAGCCCGGCTAGTGCGCCCACCGCCGCGGCGTACGCTGCCAGGCCGCCGCCCAGTCCGGCCCCCGCTGGTAGCCTGTCGAGGCCTCTGCGGGCGAGGGCCTCCCGGAACTGGGTCCAGGCCAGGTACCTCTCGAGGTAGCCGGGCTTCCACCTGCCCAGCACGTGCGAGGGCATCGCTGCCAGGGCGACCGTGGAGGCCACGCCAGCTATCAGGGAGGTGGCTGCCACCAGCCTGAGGGAGCCGGGTAGGAGGCCAGCAGAGACGGCTACAACCACCACCAGAGCTATGACATAGGCGCCCAGCGGCCTGAGCCTGGGCTGCTCCACCGCCTCCCCGGCGAGGGCCGAGCCGAGCCTCGCAGCCTCCCTGAAGAGCCTGTCGAGCGCCCCCAGCAGGGGGCCCCGGACCCCCTCGTCCTTGGAGGCCTCCCGGGCGGTGGCGCGGCAGAGGGGCCTCCTGGTCAGCCTGTAGAAGGTCTCCACTAGCCTGTAGAGCGCCTTCTCCAAGCTACTCGCACCCTCGGGAGGGCTCGCCCCCCGGGGCCAGGCCCTCCTCGCCGTCGCAGGGCTCCAGCCTCAGGGTCCCCCTGGACGCCATGTAGGCGGCTGTGGCAGCGTAGACCTCGTCGCCCGGCTCGCCGGGCTCGCCCGTGTAGAGGAGGGCCACCTCCTAGGGCTTCTCCCCGGTCTGGGGAGGGAACCCAGCGGGCGGCGGGCTCCTTGGCCTCCCCTCCCTGCCGTGGAGGGCGTAGTAGGCGACCGCTATGACCGCGGGGACGGCGGGTGATAGGGCTAGTGCCCAGGGGAGCCAGCGTGCCAGCCAGACCCTGG
>JALSQL010000132.1 GCA_026985435.1 Acidilobaceae archaeon | reverse complement strand
GCCCTCTTCGAGGGCCCCCTGTCTCTCTAAGGGTGAGAAGGAGCGTATATTGAGGGCTGTGGAGGAGGATCGGGAGCTCCGCTACGCCCTGACGGGGCTCCCTGGGTTTAGGGAGGCCCTCGAGAGGCTCGCGAGGCTCGAGGAGAGGCTGGCTGGGGTTGAGAGCACAGCTAACCGCCTCCAGAAGGCGCTTATCACGGTCTCCCACAGGTTCGGCATACTCGGCGAGTCGGCCTTCCGGGAGGCCATTAAGGGTGTTGTGGAGGAGCCCTTCGGCGACAGCGCCTACAGGTGGACGGCCTATGGCAGCGAGGGCATAGTCTACGGCCACCCCTCCGAGGTCGAGGTTGACGTGGTCGTAGCCAATGGTAGGCGGGTGCTGGTGGAGGTTAAGAGCAGGTCGACGCTGGTGACGTGCTAGAGCTCTCCAGGATAGCCAGGTTCTACGAGGCGGGGGTTAAGCCGGCTCGCGGTCGTCGCGGGCTTCGTCGCCCCGAAGGCTAGGAGGATCGCGGAGACGCTCGGAGTCCGGGTCTACACATACCTGGAGGAGCCCTGAGGCGGGCGGCCTCGTGGCCCCCAGGGTGGGGCCTAACCCTTAAGGTTCCCCGGGGGTGCGGGGCACCGCCCGGGGAGTTGTAGGGTGAGCGGCGCCGGGCCATCGGGTCTGGACCCTCTAACGGAGGCGTTCATAGCATTCACCAGCACCCTCTCCCGCCTGATAGGGTCGCCGCGGGAGGAGGTCGCCAGGCTCACCGTGAGGCCCCCGAGGGAGGAGTATGGCGACTTCGGGTTCCCCCTGATGCGCTTCGCTAGGCGGCTCGGGGTGGATGCCGGGGAGGCTCTTGACAGGGTCTCCAGGGGCCTCCGCGGGGCTGGCGTCACCTGGGTGTCGGTGGAGCTCGTCGGCGGCTACGTCAACGCCAGGCTAGACGCTGCGGGGGCCGCCTCGAGGCTCCTGGGCCTCCTAGAGGCCGGCTGGTCACCCAGGCCCCCGAGGGTCGAGGCGCCCGCTAGGGTTGTCGTGGAGCACACGAGCGCCAACCCCATACACCCCCTCCACACGGGCCACGCTAGGAACAGCGCGCTGGGCGACACCCTCTCGAGGCTCCTCTCGGCCCGGGGGCACCTGGTCAACAGGAGGTTCTACATAAACGACGCCGGCCTGCAGGCAGCCTACGCCGTGCTCGGCTTCCACCTGCTCGGCATCGACCCCCTCGAGGCTGCGGAGCGCGCCGGGGTTAAGCCCGACGAGCTGGTCGGCTGGGTGTACGCTGCAACCAACACCTTGGTGGAGGCCGAGGAGGCGAGGCGGAGCGGCGCGCCCAGGGAGAAGCTGGAGGAGCTGGCCGCGGCGCTCGCCAGGCTCCGGGAGAGGGAGCCCCTCCCCGGCCTCTTCGACAGGCTGCTCGAGGGGGTCTCCAGGCTCCCCAGCCCGGGGGAGGCGGCCTCCGAGGTTGTGAGGGCCGTGGAGGCTGGGAGGCAGCCCCTCGCCGGGCTGGCGAGGCGCGTGGCCTCCGCGGCTCTCGAGGGTATGAGGGTTACCCTCTCGAGGTTCGGGGTTGAGTTCGACGCCTGGGACTGGGAGACCGACCTCCTCTGGAGCGGCCGGGTCGCGAGGGTCCTCGAGGAGGCTAGGAGGAGCAGGTACTACACCCGCTACAAGGACGCCGAGGCGCTCGACATCCCGAGGATCGTGAGGGAGCTGGTTGAGCC
>JALSQL010000131.1 GCA_026985435.1 Acidilobaceae archaeon | reverse complement strand
CGGCGCTGGCGGGGAGGCTCCGGGGCTGGCGGCCCTCGTGGAGGAGAGGAGGGCCGGGCTCGCCCGCTGGCTTCCCCGGGGCTACCTGCCGCTCGAGGAGATGCTTAGGCTGGAGGCGAGGGTTCTAGCGGCCGCCCTCGCCGCGCTCAACGCCGCCGTCGCCGCAGCCCTTACCGCTGGCCTCCTCGGCTAGCCTCGCCAGGGCCCTCTCGAGCGCCCTGTGCCCCCGGAAGAGGTGGTAGGGCACCCACTCCACCCTGGGCCCCGGGCTGGCAGCGTGGAGGGCCGCCCTGAGTATGGAGGCGTGCCTCCTGGGGAGGTACGCCACCAGCACCGCCCCCCTCCTGGCCGCCCTCGAGAGCGCCCCGGCCAGGGCCTCGGCCAGCTCCCCCTCCTGGCGGGGGGTAAGGAGGCTTGGGGGGTACTCGTAGCAGCACGCGGGGTAGCGGTGGGCGGCCTCGTACGGCACCAGCCCTAGGAGGTCTGAGAGGTAGACCCAATCCACGCCCAGCGGGGCCCCCCTGTAGCCGGGGCCCCGGGGGTCCCAGAGGCCCAGCCTCCTGAGGGCCCCCCTAATCTTGGCCGACTGGGGGCTTCGCGGGTAGGGCTTCACGTTCGAGCAGGGGGTTATGAGTACCAGGCAGCCCCTGGGCTCCCAGGAGCTGGCTGTCCACCTCCTCCACCCCGCCGCTGCGGGGTGCCCCCAGGCGGCCGGGCCTGTTAGGCCCGGGTCCGGCCCGCGGCTGGGGTCGGGCCTGACCGGCCAGCCGGCTTGGGTTTTGGGTATGGTGTAGCGCCTCCCACGTGTGGAGCCCCGTTTACCCCCTGGTTCCCCACGCTTCTCCACGGCTAAGCGCCCCCGCCGTTTGGGCGGCACCCCCTGAAGGCGGCGTTTCAGGATTTCCACTTTCACACCCTTTTAGGGGGTCGGCCGCCCATCGGTATTACCGCCCATCGGGGGTGCGCTTTGTGGCCGCGGCTAGGGGTAGGGTTGAGGCTAGGAGCCTCCTCCCGCCGGAGCTTGCCGAGCTGGACTCGAGGCTCTCGGAGCTCCTAGCTGGCGCCGGGCCCGGGCTTGATGGG
This sequence comes from Acidilobaceae archaeon, assembly GCA_026985435.1. Lineage (GTDB taxonomy): Archaea > Thermoproteota > Thermoprotei_A > Sulfolobales > Acidilobaceae > Calypsonella. Next base: position 6,695 of record JALSQL010000131.1, on the reverse strand, counting down.
GCGGTGGAGGCTAGCCTTGAGGCGTACAGGCTCGTGGGGAGGGCTGTGGAGGAGGGGCTGGGCGGTGTTAGGGGCCCGCTCGTCGTGATGTTCTCCGGCGGGAAGGACAGCCTCGTGGCGCTCGACCTGGCCCACAGGGCCCTGGGGCCGGGCCGCTACGTGGCCGCCTACATCGAGATACCGGGGAACACGCACGAGGAGAACATACGCTACGCCTACCGGGTCGCCAGCCTCTACGGGCTAGAGCCCGGCCGGGGCTTCCTCCACCTCCGGAGCGTGCGGCACAGCTTCTACGAGCTCGTGGAGAGGTGGGGGTGGCCGGGCCCCAGGAGGAGGTGGTGCATGACCACCTTCAAGACGCAGGTGGTGAACAGGCACCTCCCCGGCAGGGTGACCGCCACCGGGGTCAAGGCTGGCGACTCGGGGTGGAGGAGGAGCTGGGCCCGGGCGGGTGTGCTGGGCAGGATACCAGGGTGGAAGACCATATTCTTCAAGCCGATAATCTCCTGGACCACAGGCATGGTCATGGAGTACATACGGGAGCGCCGCCTCCCCCTGAACCCCCTCTACGAGACCCTCGGCGGGAGCGCGAACTGCGTCTACTGCCCATACAACGCCAGCCCCCACTACTACAGGAGGCTCCAGGCCCTCTACCCCCACTGGTGGAGGCGGCTCCTGGAGGCTGAGGCGAGGGTCGCCGGCGGGAAGCCCTTCTACCAGGGCCGGGGTAGGAGGCTGGGCTTCGAGGACATAGCTGCGAGGGCCAGGCCCCTGGAGGCCCCGGCCGCCTCCTGCCCCGTGGGCGGCTGCGCGGCGGGGGAGGTCGGCGTCTAGGCGCCCCGGGCGCCCCCGGCTCTTATACCTCCACGCCCACCCGCGTGGGCGGTGCTGTCCTCGTGCCGGTCCACACTAGGAGGGATGGGCCCGTCTCGTGGGTCGTGATAGACCGTGAGGGCAAGGGTAACAGCCTCGACTACGAGCACGCCCGCCTGCTGGCTGAGGCTGTGAGGGGCGAGTGCGGCGCCCCGGGGACGAGCGTTGTAGCAATACGGGGCGCTGGCGACCGCTTCTTCTCTACGGGCGTTGACCTGGAGAGCGTGGCCTCGATAGGGGGGCCGGGGGACTCGTGGAGGCTGATGTACGAGGGCCTCGGCGGGGTCTGCAGGGCTGTGGCGGAGTGCCCCAAGCCCGTGGTGGCAGCGGTTAACGGCCACGCCATCGGTATAGGCTTCGAGCTCCTCCACGCCGCCGACATAGCCGTTGCTGTGAGGTGGGCCAAGCTCGGCACCCCGGCGGTGAGGTGGGGCATGGTGCCCCCGGCCACCCCCACGGTGGCGCCGTGGCTGATAGGCTACAAGCGTGCGGCCTACCTGGTCCTCACCGGCGACACGATAACCGCCGAGGAGGCCGCCCGCCAGGGTATAGTCAACTTCGTGGTCGACAGCGTTGAGGAGCTCGAGGCCAAGGTTGTGGAGGTCGCCGAGAGGATAGCGGCGAACGACCCCTGGGCCGTCCGCATGGCGAGGGAGCTCCTCAGGGAGGCCAGGCCGCACGCCATGCTCCAGAGGGGCCTGCTCGCCCTGGTTTACTCGGCCGCGAGGCCCGAGACCGTGGAGAGGGCCCGGGGCTTCGTGGAGTCGAGGAGGCGCCGGGGGGCTGGCGGGGGTTGAGGGCGGCCCTGCTCTACGGGCCCGGCGACCTGAGGGTCGGGGAGGCGCCCCGCCCCAGGCCGGGGGAGGGCTGGGCGCTGGTCGAGCCCAGGGCTGTTGGGGTGTGCGGGACCGACAAGGCGTTCTACAGGGGCACCTACCCGCTGCTGGAGAGGCCCCTCATACCTGGCCACGAGGTTAGCGGAGTCGTGGTCGATGGGCCCGAGGAGCTCGTCGGCGAGAGCGTTGTGAGCGAGATAAACTTCGCCTGCCTGAGGTGCAGGGTCTGCAGGGCGGGCCTCTACACGCACTGCCCCAACAGGAGGACCCTCGGCATAGACTACCCGGGCGGCATGGCCGAGCTCATGGCCGCCCCGGCGTGGGCGCTCCACCGCCACAGGCTGCCCCACGAGGTGGCCTTCGCCGCGGAGCCCCTCGCCGCGGTGCTCAACGCCCTCCACCAGGAGCCGCCGAGGGAGGGTTGGAGCGTGGCGGTGCTCGGCACGGGCTTCATAGCCCTGCTCGCCGCCCAGGCCCTGAGGCTCAGGGGGTTCGACCCCGTGGTCGTGGCCAGGCCGGGCTCGAGGAAGGCTGGGAGGCTCAGGGGGATGGGGTTCAGGGTCCTCGGCTTCGAGGAGGCCCTCGAGGCCGGCAGGGCCGAGAGCTGGAGCGGCCTCGGATTCGACATGGTGTTCGAGGCGACGGGCTCCAACCGGGGCCTCCGCCAGGCAGTGGCGCTCGCCAGGCCCCGGGGAGTGGTGCACGCCAAGAGCACCCCCGGCGGCGAGGCGCCCCTACCCCTGACCGAGGCGGTGGTCAAGGAGGTCAGGGTGGTCGGCACGAGGTGCGGCACCTTCCGCGAGTTCCAGGCCGCCCTGAGGCTCCTCGAGGCCGGCGCGGTCAGGGTGCCGGTGGACGCCTCCTACCCCCTCGAGGAGGCCCGCCAGGCGTTCGAGCGTAGCCTCGAGGGCGACACTTTCCGGGTCGTGGTTAGGCCTACAGGGTGAGGCTCACCACCCTCACAACACCCCGGACCCTCCTCACCCTCCTCGCCACGGCCGCCGCCCTCTCGCCCTCCCTCAGGAGTATGACGGTGACGCACCTGGACCCCCCTACAACCACGTGGTAGAGCCCGATGAGATCGCCGCCCGCCGTGTAGGCGGCAGCCACTACCCTCTGGTCAACGCCCGGCTGCGCGGAGTGGTCGCTCGCCACGAGCAGCACCCTGACAGAGCCTCCCCCCTCCGCGCCCAGCTTCTCCTCGAGCGCATCCCTCACGAGCTGGCTCCTGCTCCTGTAGCCCAGCTCCGCCACGGCCCGGTCGAGCCTCGCGAGGAGGTCGTCCGGGAGGTTCACGCTGACTATCGCCACCGCGCACACCCCGCGCTAATAGTAGCGGCACCCGATAGTTAATAACTCTAAGCTACTATACTACCGTGAACCTATTAGCTCTCCCGGGCCTGGCGGACCGGGGGTGCACCTATGAGCCACCACTCCGAATCCCGCGGGGAACTAGCATGGTACGCCGCCCTGGCAGCCTCCGCGACAACGGGCCTAGCAGCCTCGCTAGCCGGGAGCCCGGGGCCCGCCAGGGCAGCCCTAGCCGCTGGCGCGGCGCTGCTGGCGGCGAGGTTCGCGCTAGCCCTAGCCCGGGGCAGGTTCACGGTAGACCTACTCATGGCGGTCGTCGGCCTCGTAGCGGTGAGGCACGGCCTAGTGCTGGAGGGCCTGATCGTCTACCTGCTATACTCGGCCGCCGAGGCGCTGGAGGAGCGCGTGGAGGCCCTGGCTAGGAGGCGCCTCGAGGCCGCCGCCAGGCTCCTCCCGGGCAGGGTGCTCGTCGAGAGGCCCGGCGGTGGTGGGGAGGTTGAGGTCGAGAGCCTCCAGCCCGGCGATGTGGTCGTGGCTAGGGTCGGAGAGGCCCTGCCAGCCGACGGGACCGCCCTCAGCCCCGGGGCGGTCGACGCGAGCATCGTGACCGGGGAGCCCGACCCGGTGGAGGTCAGGCCGGGCGACAGGCTGCCGAGCGGCGTGGTCGTGGTGGAGGGGCCAATCAGGGTTAGGGTCGAGAGGCCCCCGGGCGACTCCTACGCCCAGCGCCTCATCTCGGAGGCGCTCGAGGCCCTCGAGGAGAGGCCGCGCGTGACGAGAACCCTGGAGAGGCTGGCGCCCCTGCTAACCGCAGTCGTGCTCTCAGCGTTCGCGGCCGCCCACCTAGCCCTCGGCCCCGCGAGGGCTCTGTCGGTACTGCTGGCCGGGTGCCCCAGCGCCTTCATAATCGCCTCCAGCTTCCAGGCCAGCTACCAGATCGCGGGCCTCGCGAGGAGGGGCGTCCTGGTCAGGGGAGGCGCCAGCCTGGAGGCCGCCTCCACTGTTGACACAGTAGTCGTCGACAAGACCGGCACCCTGACCACGCTAGCCCCAGCCCCCGTGGACGGCGACCCCAGGGCGTGGAGGCTGGCCGGCCTGGCGGCGGCCCTGGCGAGGGGGAGCAGGCACCCCGTGGCTAGGGCCCTCGCAGCCATGCCGGCCCCCGGGGGCGCTAGCGTGTCCTGGGTCAGGGAGGAGAGGGGCTCGGGCGTTGTGGGGGAGGTCTCGGGCTCCCTGGTAGAGCTGCGGGCAGGGCCCCCTATGCCCTGCGGTAAGACGGTGCTGGTGAGGGCCTCCACGCCGGGGGGAGGGGTGGAGGAGGCTGTGCTCTGCCTCCGGGAGACCCTGGCCGCTGGGGCGAGGGAGCTTGTGGCCTACCTCCGGGGTAGGGGGGTCCGGGTAGTCATAGCTAGCGGTGACAGGCCCGAGAACGTTAGGCGCGTAGCGGAGGAGCTGGGGGTCGAGGAGTACCACGCCAACATGAGCCCCGAGGCTAAGGCCGAGCTCGTCAGGAGGCTCCGAGGCGAGGGGCGCAGGGTCGCCTTCGTGGGGGACGGCGTGAACGACGCCATAGCCCTGGCGGCGGCCGACTTCTCCGTCGCCGTTGGGAGCGTGGACCTCACGAGGGAGCTGGCCGACGCGGTCGCGCCGCACGGTCCACGCCAGGTCCTAGAGGTCTTCAGGGCCGCCCACGCCTTCCGCCGCGGCCTGGCGGCGGCGTTCGCCACGGCAGCCCTAGCCAAGCTGGCGGTCGCCACCGCGGGCCTGGCAGGCCTCATGCCGCTCCCGCTAGTCGCCCTCCTCGGGGACGACGGCTCCACGCTGGCGGCGGCAGCAGCCGGGGCGCTGGCGGGCGGCTCGCGGGGCCGCCCCTGAGGCCCCGGGCGCGTTTTACAGGCCCGGAAGGGGCGGCCGCCCAGCGGGGGGCGGGTTTGAAGCCCATCCACCCGGGCTGCGTGGACCTGGCTTCGAGGCTCGCCAAGATAGTCGCGGCCACCGTGGCGGGTAGGGGGTGCGACTGCATACTCCTCAGCGGGGGCGTCGACACGGGCTTCATAGCGGCCAGCCTGGCGCTCGAGGCCAACGCCAGGCCTAGGGCCTACACCGTACTCCCCGGCCCCGAGAGCCCTGACGCGCCCCACGCCCTCGAGGCGGCTGAGAGGCTGGGGCTCCCCCTCCGCGTGGTGAGGCCCACCCGGGCCGGGTGGAGGAGCGCGTTCGACCTGGCCGCCATAGCCCTGGAGACGGCGGACCCGGTGGAGGTCGCCGGGGCCGCGGGGGCCGCCCTGGGCATGGCAGCGGCGGCCTCCGATGGGTGCAGGTGCATCGTGACCGGCGATGGGGGGGACGAGCTGTTCCTTGGCTACACCTTCCTCCAGGGCCTCCCCCCGGAGAAGCTGGGGGAGTGGAGGAGGCGGATGGCCTCCGGCGGGGCCTTCTTCTCCTCAAAGCCGATAGCCGGCCTCCTCGGCCTAGAAGCCTGCACCCCCCTCTACACCCCCGAGGCGAGGAGGCTCTCCCTCGAGGCCCCCGTGGACTGCCTGCTCTCCGGCGGGTGGGGCAAGCTGCTCCTCCGCGTCTACCTCGACCTTGCGGGGCTCCACGGCCTGGCGTGGCGTGGGAAGACGCCCGTCACAAGCGGGTCCGGGGCCCTCGAAGCCCTGGAGGAGGCCTCGCTGGGCTCCGAACCCCTCGAGGGCTGGGAGCCCAGTGGGCCGCACGCGTACCTCGTGAGGAGGCTCCACGCCTCCGGCCTGCTGCCCCCGCCCTGCGAGGGCCCGGGGAGGTGCCCGGTGTGCGGCAGGTGCCTCGAGCCGGGCGGTCTGAGGTGCCGCTTCTGCGGGGCCTGGCTGGGCGGGGGCCGGGTTAGCGTGTACCGGGGGCTCCGGGGGTGAGGGTGGCGCCCCTACCTCCGCACGGTGTCTACCAGGATGAGCGTGCCAGCCAGGCTCATGGTCTGTATGGCGAGTAGGGGCGCGGCGACTGGGCGCCCGTAGCCTAGGCTCTGGAGGTGGGTGTAGACCGCTAGGGCTGCTAGGCTCTCCCCGGTTAGCACGGCGGCCACCAGGGCGAGCCTCGCCCCGAGGGGTGTCCTAGCCAGCCTGGCCACTAGGTACAGCATGTAGGCGGCCACAGCCGCCTGGGCCGCAGCCATTACCTCCAGCAGCGCCCAGAACGTCACCGCCACCACTACTCCACCCCCGCCCCGCCAAGCACCCTCCTTATAGACTCCTCGATCTCCCCCCACCTAGCCCGCGCCAGGTCGCTTAGGACATATGGGGCCCCGTAGCCCTGTGTGAGCCTCCGCACCAGCCCGTGCCTGGAGAGCACCTCCAGGTGGTGGGTGACCGTGCGGTAGTTGAGGCCCAGCATCCTCGCGAGCCTGTGCGGGTTTGAGGGTCTCTCCCGGAGGGCTAGGAGTATCATCGCGCGCACCCTCCCGCCTCTAGTGCCCTCTATGAGCCACTCTACGAGAACCTTGAAGTCGCCCGGCAACCCAAGGCCTCACAGGGCCCTCTGGTGGGGGGTGGTTAGTTAAAAAATCGCCGAGTAGAGTGGGGGGCCTCATCTCTCTAGCCCCTCGCGGGGCTAGTAGCCGCCCCCCTGCTGGCTCTGCCCTCCGAGCTCCCCGGTTATGCTGGCTACGAACCAAACGTTCTTCACTCCCTGCCCAAG
>JALSQL010000130.1 GCA_026985435.1 Acidilobaceae archaeon | reverse complement strand
GACGACGCCAGACGTGACGAGGTCCATCACCTCTCGGCTCCCCACCACCGCGGCGACGGGGTAGCCGTTGGCGACCGCCTTGCCTATCGTGGTAAGGTCGGGGCGCACGCCGAGCTCGGACTGGAGCCCGTGGATGTTGTGGCGGAACGCCGTTATTATCTCGTCTAGTATGAAGAGGGCGCCGTAGGTCCTGGCGAGGCGCTCCACCGCGGCTATGAAGCGTGGCGTGGCGGGCACCGAGCCCATGCTGTGGGCTACGGGCTCCATTATTATGGCCGCGACGGTGTCGCCCCTCTCAGCCATGTACTCCTCGAGAGCCTCCACGTCGTTGTACGGTAGGACGTCCACAGTCTCAGCCACGTGGCCCGGTATCCCAGCGCTCTCCGGAATCTTGCCGGCGACGCTCAGGGGGGTGGAGACGTTGAAGAGAGCATAGTCGTGCCAGCCGTGGTAGTTACCCTCAAACTTGACCACCCTGCTCCTGCCGGTGTACGCCCTGGCAAGCCTGAAGGCAACCATCACTGCCTCGGAGCCGCTGTTGGTGAATACTATCTTCTCGGCGGACGGTATGAGGTCGACTATGAGCCTGGCATACTCTATCTCAACGTCCGTAACCCCGGCGCCGTGGAGGTCTATTAGCGCGGCCTCGCCCCGGACGGCCTCGACGACATCCGGGTCCGCGTGGCCGAGGAGAACGGCGCCGAAAGCCATGTGGAGGTCCAGGTACTCCCTCCCAGAGACGTCCACCAGCCTAGAACCCCTGGCCTCCCGGATAACCAGGGGGCCCCACTTGTGGAAGGCTCTCCTCAGGGCGCCGGGGGCCCCGCCCGGGAACAGCCTCAGGGCCTCCTCGTAGAGGCTCACGCCCACGCTGCCCATACTATCGGGCCCCACACCCTCACCGCCTGGCGTGGGCGCCCCAAGGAGGGGGGCGGTATTAAGGGGGGAAACGTATCTGGACTACGCTATTCCACTACGGCCCTTAGAGTAGGCAATTGAAACATCAAACCGTGAGGGATAGCCTGCACGACATCGCTAGCAGGGGTTCCGCGTAGCCCTCCCAGGGCCACGTATATACAGGCCAACAACCAGCGCGCCCGGAGACAACTGAGGCTGGGTGTGCCAGTTCATGGGGGAACACTCTGGGGTCAGGGTGATAGTGTTCCCGAGGCGGGGGAGGCTACTCCCCAGAGACGCTGGCGCCCTCCGGAGGGAGCTGGCGTCGCGTGGAGTGAGACCCGTGATAGTGAGGGTCGCCGCTAGCCACGTGGAGGTAGAGGTCCCCGAGGGCATGGTGGAGAAGGCGGCAGAGGAGGCGTCCAGGCTACTGGGCTCCAAGCCCCTGGGCGTCTACAGCGCCTACACCCGCAGGGACGGCTGGCTGGAGGCGTTCCTCAGCCTATCTAGGGCCCAGAGGTTCTGGGAGGCCCACACCGCCGCCGAGGCCGGCTGGAGGCTAGAGGGGGTAGGGTGGGCCCAGGCCCTAGCTGTAGCCGCGGGGGCCCTGGCGAAGGCTCAGGAGGGCTCACTAGAGCCGGTGGGGAGGATGGCAGTGAAGGCTTCTACGATAGCGGAGAGAGCCGGGGCGCCCGGCCTCGTTGATGCCAGATGCCTAGAGGCCGAGGCGGAGAAGGCTTACAGGGGCCTGGAGGCGGAGCTGGAGAGGTGCCTGGCTATCCCAGGCTCTCGAAACGGATACAATCCCAGGCGCACGCCAGGCCAGTGGGGTGGAAGGGACTGCCA
>JALSQL010000129.1 GCA_026985435.1 Acidilobaceae archaeon | reverse complement strand
CGGCCCCCCCGGGTGGCCTGGGAGGGTTGGCCACTAGGCTCCTCTACCAGGAGGACAGCTACCTTAGGGAGTTCACGAGCAGGGTCGTCGAGGTGCGGGGGGAGGAGGTGGCGCTCGAGGCCACCGCCTTCCACCCGGGGCCCCACGGGGGGCTCGACACCGACACCGGCTACCTCGAGGCCGCCGGGGGGAGGTGGAGGGTCGAGGCGGCGAGGCTGGAGGGCGGCACGGTCTACCACAGGGCGCCGGGCCACGCCCTCCGGGTGGGCGACGAGGTCCGGGGGGTCATAGACTGGGACAGGCGCTACGCCATGATGCGGCTCCACACGTTCAGCCACATACTGGCGGCGATACTCTACAGGGAGCACGGGGCCCTGGTTACGGGGGGCCACATAGCGCCCGACCTAGCAAGGGACGACTTCGACCTAAGCATGGTGGGCGGCGGCTGGAAGGAGGCCCTAACCCGGGCGTTCAGGGAGGCCCTAGAGGTGGCCTCCAGGTGCATAGAGGTGAAGGTCTACTGGCTCCCGAGGGAGGAGGCGCTCCGCATCCCAGGCCTCGTCAAGCTGGCTGGCAGGCTGCCCCCCAGCGTGGAGAGGCTGCGTATAGTAGAGATACCCGGCGTTGACATCCAGGCGGACGGCGGCCCCCACGTGAGGAACACCTGCGAGATCGGCGACGTCGAGATAGTGAAGCTCGAGAGCAAGGGGAGGAAGCGCAGGAGGATATACTACAAACTCGCAGACACCACAGCAAAAACCGACCCAAGCCGCCGGTAGCCGCGAAAACGCTACCAAACAGGGCCCGATAGCGGCATACTGGCTAACCAGCTAACACGAGGAAATAACGGGGAACATCTATGAAGTCTCATAGAGGCAGGTGGAAGGCTTGTTATAGGTTAGGGGACGTATCTCAGAAGGCTCGGAGGCCATTAAAGCCAAGGCCTAGGAAGCCCTGAGAACCCGTCGGCACCGGTTACAAGGAGAATTTAAGAATTTAAAACGAAATTTAAAAACAGAAGACCGCAGATTTTTATTAGGCTGCTCCTGGGCAGACCGAGCGGGCAGCCCGGCTAGGGAGGGACACTAGGGTTGTGGATATTAAATCCCCTCGCGGGTCGGTATTTATGAAATAATACTGAGGTTAACAAAGTTAAAAGTCGTGTGGAAAAAATTGTAGCGGTGGAGGGGGTAGTGAGCGGTAAGAAGGCAGGCGGAGAGAGGAATGGGCTGAGGCCTAGCGCGCTGGCCCAGAAGGCCCTGGAAAGGGTTAGAGGGGAACGGATTGAGATCGAAGAGAAGGTTAGATGTGTCCGCGAGGCTCTAGGGCCTAACAGGGGGTTCCTTGTCGCGGTTGAGGGCATAGACGGCGCAGGCCTCAGCACAACCGCCGAGGCTGTGGCGCACGCCCTCAACATGCTCCTCGGCAGGCGGGTGGCATTCTACACGAAGGAGCCGACCTACGGGCCCGTGGGCTTCATTATATGGCAGACGCTGACCGGGGTCTACCGTGAGGTTCCGAGGCACCCGGCGTTCATGAGCCTCCTCTTCGCCGCCGACAGGCTGTGGCACCTGCTTGAGGAGCCGGTGAACGGCGACACGTATAGGGGACTGATAGCGTGCCTGCAGGCTGGCCACATAGTGGTGAGTGACCGCTACAAGTACTCCAGCCTAGCCTACCAGAGCGTACCCCACAGGCTCGGCGACGGCCGCGTCATACCTGGGGCGGGCAGGGAGTGGCTCAAGCTGGTTAACGCCTACGCCCCACCCCCGCACCTCCTCGTCATCCTG
>JALSQL010000128.1 GCA_026985435.1 Acidilobaceae archaeon | reverse complement strand
TCGGGGTGGAGCTCTACGGTAAGAACCTCCTGGTCGTCGGGTTCGGGAGGATAGGGAGGAGGGTGGCGGAGATAGCGGCAGCTCTCGGGATGAGGGTGTACGCCTACGACATAGCCGACGTCAGGGCGGAGGCGGAGAGGCGCGGGGTGAGGCTGGTGGGCAGCCTATGCGAGGGCCTGAGGCTAGCCGACGTGGTAACGCTACACGTGCCCCTGAACAAGCTGAGCTACCACATGATAAACAGGGACACGCTGAGGTGCGCCAAGCCCGGGGTCATACTGGTGAACACCTCCCGGGGCGCCGTCGTGGACCCAGAGGCCCTCCTAGAGGCGATAGAGTACGGGGTCGTCTCCGCGGCGGCCCTCGACGTCATAGAGCACGAGCCACCCAAGACGGAGGCGGAGGCCACCCTAGCCCGCCACCCCAGGGTGATAGTCACGCCCCACATCGGCGCCTCGACCCGCGAGGCCCAGGAGAGGGTCGCCACCCAGCTGGCCACGAGGATAATCGAGGCACTCGGAGTCCGCTGCCCCCACGCCAGCAGGGCGAGGGAGAGGCTCTGCAGGCAGCTCGCCAGCCTGGGGCTCGAGTGCTAGCCCCCAACAGCCACGAGGGGTGGCCAGCGTGGCGGCCAGGCCCAAGCTGATGACGCCCGGCCCCGTGGAGGTGCCCGAGAGGGTCCTCAGGGCGTCGGCCTCGGGGCTGGTGAGCCATAGGAGCGGGGAGTTCAGGCTGCTGCTCCGCGAGGTCTCCGAGGGGCTGGCCAGCCTGGCGGGCGCCGAGGAGGCCCTCGTGCTCCCAGGCTCGGGGACCACCGCGGTAGACGCCATGGTCTGGAGCCTCGCCCGCCCAGGCGGCCGGGCGCTCGTCGTCTCACACGGCGAGTTCGGCCGCAGGCTAGCCCGCACCCTCGAAGCCCGGGGGGCCGCGGTCAGGCTCGTGGAGCCCCCCAGGCCGGGGGAGCCCGTAGACCCGGGGCTTGTGGAGGAGGAGCTCTCCAGGCGGGACTACAGCGTGGTGGGCCTGGTCCACACGGAGACCAGCATGGGCCTCACCTACAGGGGCCTGGAGAGGGTGGCGGAGGCCGCCGCCTCCTCGGGCGCCAGGGTGCTGGTGGACGCTGTGTCAGCCTTCCCCCTAGAGCCCCTCGACCTCGGCTCGGCGCCCGTGGACGCCGTGGCGACGTGCAGCCACAAGGCCCTGGCCTCCCCGCCGGGCGCCGCGATAGTGCTCCTAGGCCGCGGGGGCGCCCGGGCGCTCTCGGGGCAGGATAGGCTCCCCGGCGTGCCGCCCTCCCTCGACCTGGCCCTACACCTCCGCTTCAGGAGGCTCCGGGGGGAGACGCCGTTCACGCCGCCCATAACCATACTCTACGCCCTCCGCGAGTCCCTCAGGGTGATAGGCGAGGAGGGCCTGGCCGCGTGGAGGAGGCGCCACAGGAGGCTGGTGGAAAAGCTCTACAGCACCCTCGAGACCGGCAGCCGGGGGGCCCTCAGGCGGGTGCCCAGGCGGGGCTACGAGAGCAGCGCCCTAGCGGCCCTCTGGACCGCGGTGCCGTCGCAGGCCCTCCTCGACGCCGCCCTCCGGGCTGGCTACAGGATAGCGCCCGGCATGGGCGAGTATAGGGGGAGCATGGTGAGGGTGGGCGTGATGGGCGACGTGGCCGAGGGTGACGTTGAGGCGCTGGCCGAGGCCCTCCTGGCGGCGGTGGACAGCCACGCCAGCTAGTCGAGGGGGGTGTAGCGGGCCACGGGTATGGGCTTCTCGAGGGGTATCCTCGCCTGGATTATCTTCAGTATGAGCCCCCGGGTCGAGTC
>JALSQL010000127.1 GCA_026985435.1 Acidilobaceae archaeon | reverse complement strand
CAGGATAGCCTCGAGCCGGGCCCCCGGGCCGGTGCGCTCCGAGCTAGCGGAGCTCGTGGCCAGGGGCGTGGCGTTCCACCACGCAGGCCTCGGTAACGAGCTCAGGGTCCTGGTCGAGGACGCCTTTCGGAGCGGGGCCCTGGCCGCAGTGTATGCTACCCCCACCCTCGCGGCGGGGGTCAACCTGCCCGCGAGGCGGGTCGTCATAGCGGAGTATCTCCGTTACGAGCACGGCGCCCGGAGGCCGATAAGCGTGGCAGAGTACAAACAGCTAGCTGGCAGGGCCGGGAGGCCCGGCCTGGACAGCTATGGCGAGGCTGTCCTAGTACCTCAGGGGCGCGACGCGCCCGGGGATCTAATGGAATATTACGTCCGCGGCAGGGTGGAGAGGGTTGAGAGCAGGCTCTCCGGCCTCCGGGGGCTTAGGCACGTGACACTCGGCCTGATAGCCTCAGCCACGGCCACCAGCGAGGGTGAGGTGCTCCGGGTGGCCTCAGCCACGCTGTACGCCCGCCAGAGGGGAGGCAGGGTCCTAGCCCCCCTGGTCAGGTCGGCCCTCAGCCAGCTGAAGGGGTGGGGCCTCGTAGAGGAGGTGGGCGGCCGCTTCAGGGCGACGCCAGTCGGGGCCGAGGCCAGCAGGTTCTACGTGGACCCCGAGACTGTCAAGATCTTCCTGGACGGGCTGGAGGAGCTGCGCTCCGACCCCAGCGACGCCCAGCTACTCTTCCTCATAGCCTCGAGCCCCGACATGCCGAGGCTCTCCACCACCCGGAGGGAGGCCGAGGAGCTGCTAGACCACCTCCTAGACCGCGCGCCCGAAGTATTCGACTTGATCGACTACCTGGCAGCCGACGAGGCTAGCACGGTCAAGGCGGCACTAGTGCTGCTCGACTGGATCGAGGAGGTGCCGGAGGACAGGCTGATCTCCAAGTACGACGTTTGGCCGGGCGACCTCTACGCCCTAACCGACACCGCCCGCTGGCTTTCCGCGGCCCTCTCCGCAGTCTCGGAGGCCGCTGGCCTCGCGGGCCTCCCCGGCAGGCTCAGGCTGCTATCGGAGAGGATAAGGTACGGGGTCAAGCCGGAGCTGCTGCAGCTCACCTATATACCCGGGGTCGGCAGGGTTAGGGCCAGGAGGCTCTACGAGGCCGGGTTCAAGAGTATAGCCGACCTAGCCCAGGCCGACCCGAAGAGGCTCGCCTCGATACCCGGCATCGGCGCCTCTACCGTGGCCTCGATACTCGACTTCCTGGGCCGCACCAGCGAGGCTGAGGAGTACAGGCTCCGAGGGGAGGCGTCCCGGAGGGGGCTAGCCGCATTCTTCGACTAGCACGTCCCCAGGGCTCACCCTCTCAACCCTGATACCCCTCAGGGCGAGGTCCTCCAGTATTAGGTGCCCACTACCCGCCAACCCCACCTCCTCGGGGTAGTGGATCCCGGCCTCTCTCAGGGCTCCTCCAGCTATCACCCTCTCGAGCGCCGCAGCGGCGAAGCCGCCTGTGGCCCTCGACATGGCGCTCCACCCGCCCTCCGGCTCGACGAGGGTGTAGAACGCCTCAGCCCTGGCGTCCCTCCACGCCTTGACTGCGAGCACCACTATGTCCTCCACGCCCCGGGTGGACCTCTCGATGAGCCTCGCGGTGAAGGCCCGGGGCTTCACCATGCAGCCGTCCACGTGCACGGGGGACTCGTCGAGGAGGCCTAGCCTCCTCATGGTATCCAGTATCTCCAGGTGGCCCGGGTGGCGGAGCGTGTACTCCACCAGCTCGCCCACGATGCCCGACATCGTGTATATGAGGCTCCTCAGGCCATCTGTCGGGAAGGCCTCCATCACGAGGCCCCCCGGCAGCCTCGCCCTGCAGGCGGAGGAGAGGGGATCCACACTCACAACCTCCCCCCTCCTGAGGAGGCGCGCGGGCCTGATGTACTCTTCCACGAGGTCCTCCGCGTTCCACGTAGCGGCCAGGCCGAGCGGGTTCGCCGCGGGGTCCCTGGCCACGCCCCCGACGAGTATGTGGGCCCCCTCGAGCCCCCCGAGCTCCCTGTAGGCCATACCGACTAGCATATTGCTAAGACCCGGCGCCACGCCAGCGTCTACCAGCACCCTAACACCGGCCCTCGCAGCAGGGCCAGAGAGCCCAACGGGGACGTCCCGGTAGAAGCTAACGTCGACACCGTCAACGCCCGCCTCGATCGAGGCCTCCACACCCACGGGGCCCAGGGAGCCGGGCAGCGCGTAGACAGCATAGTCGAACCCCCTCAGCGCCCTAGCTAAGGCCTGAACGCTGGAGGCGTCAACTAGAACCTCCTCAGCACCGTCCACGACAGACGCGGCGCGGGCGAGGGCCGACCTCCTGGAATCCATAACCGCTACCTCAAACCCCCGAGAAGCCAGCTCCCAGGCGACGCGGAGCCCTATCCTCCCCACTCCAACCACGGCCACCCTAGCCAATCCCAGCCAGCACCCCTACGGGAACCCCAGGGCCCCGGCGGCACCCGGGGTCGATGTTCCGGCTCTCCACATCCCACCATTCAGGAGACTCCCTTTCACGTCACCCCCCGCCGCCGGGGCCCCACCCCCCAGCCTGGGGCGGCGGAAACAATTAAACCCCACCCCCGCCTACGCCACACGGAGAGCGGCCGTCGTCTAGCCTGGACTAGGACGCCGGCCTCCCAAGCCGGCGATCCCGGGTTCAAATCCCGGCGGCCGCACCATCTGGGCGCTCTTTTCCATCGCTCACGCCTCCTGCCATAAAGCCTAGACAGAAGCTTATGCTGAGAAATCTAGTTAAGGGCAGGTTATGCAGGCTTGAGATCCTCCGGGCCTGCTATACATCGACGCCAGGGGGCCGACTTGCCTATGCCAAGACCTGAAATGCCCAGCCCTGGCTTGTCTCGCAGCCCCTGCGAGGCAGCACCAGCCCCTCTGGCACACTACTATGAGCTCGACGCCCAGTAAGCCCTGTTATACACCCCCATGCTCGGAAACGCCTGGCGATTGTAGAGCTACCGTGACGTCCCAGCAACCTCGGGGACACAAGCCTGTTAGAGGTTGAAGGCTCTTCTAGCAGCATATGGCCTTCGTGCGGTCACCTAAGGGTTGCTGCCGAGGAGGACATTTTCAACCATCGCTACGCTGATGCTGGGAAGGTGTGGGATGGTGCGGGGGGCGGGATTTGAACCCGCGCAGGCCTACGCCATCGGGTCCTGAGCCCGACCCCTTTGGCCAGGCTCGGGCACCCCCGCACCGTTGCGCTAGGAGTGTGCGGTGGGGGTTTAAACCGCTAGGGCTACGCTACTAGCCCTAGCCTCGATGCCACCTCTGAGGCCTTGTACTCCGGTGCTAGCCTGACGTAGGCCTTCTTCTCCCCCTTCGGAGTTATTAGGGTTCTCACCTTCTCCACCTTCACGCCCAGCATCTTCTCCACGGCCTGTCGTATGAGCGGCTTGCTGGCGTCCCTCCTGACTATTAGTGTGAGGGTGTTCTGCTCCTCGAGCAGCCTGAGGCTCTTCTCGCTGAAGACCGCCCTCACTATTACCTCCTCGGGCTTCACGGCTGGGCCACCTCGAACCTCCTAGCCAGGGCCTGGAGTGCCCCGGTGGTTATGAGCGTGAGCCTGCCCGGGACCCCCCCGGGCGCTAGGTGTAGCACGTTGACATTGCTGGGCTCTGCGACTGTTACACCGGGGAAGCCCTTCACGGCCCTAGCGAAGGGGCTCCTGGGGTCCTCTACGACCACCAGCAGGCTAACCGGCTTCTTAAGCCTGCGACCCCTCCTCTTGCCCTTCCCGGCGCGCTGCCTCGTCCCCTCCTTAGCCCTCTCTATATCACCGTAGAGCCCCAGAGCCTGTAGTAGCTGGCGCGCCTCCCTAGCCTTGGCCACGGCCGTCAGGACGCTGCTCTCCACGATTACTGGCAGCGCCTCTGCGGTGAACACGTGCCCCCTCGCCCTGACGAGCTCGGGCCTCGCGGTCGCCGCTAGGGCGCTCATCGTCCCTAGAATCCTCTCCCTCTTGTTCACCTCCTCGTGTATCTTCTTCTCAACCCTGGGCGGGTGGGCCAGCCTGCCGCCCACCGTCATCGGCGCGAACGCGGCCCTCATCGAGCCCCTTATCCTCGGCACCCTCGACACGCCGTGGTGGGCGCCTATGCTCCTAGCCGAGGTCCTCTTACCAGCCATGGGGTCCCTACCCTTGGGCTGCAGCCTGGCGGTGAACTCGCTGAGGAACACTCGCCTTATCAGGTCGTGCCTCACTGGCACTCGGAACACGTCCGGCAACACTAGCGTGCCAGCCTGCTCGCCCGCCGAGGTGTAGTACGGGACCACTATCGGGTCCCGGAGGTATAGGAAGGCCGTACTATACACCGCGCCACACCCCCTAGTTGCCCTGCTTACTCTGGAGGCTTACGAACGTTATCTGGGGCTTCTTAACCTCCTCCAGGGCCAGGTACCACCTCGGAGGCCTCACTGGGTACCTCAGCACTACGGGCCTCTTAGGCGTGCCTGGGATGCTGCCAGCTAGCACCGTGTATGTACTCCTGACTACCCCGTAGTGCAGGAAGCCCCCGGCTGGCGTGATCTTGTAGCCGTCCTCGTCTATCATAAGTATCCTCTTGTTGTACTCGGTCCGCCTGTGGAACCCCGTCTGGCCGGCCTGGGGTGTCTCGCTCCACACGCCCTTGCCGTGGCTCCTAGCCCCTATGCGCCGGCTCCCCTTGCGGTGCTTGTGCCACCTGGGCAGCTCCTTGACGCCCCACCTCTTTACAACACCCTGGAAGCCCTTGCCCTTGGTGACCGCTATCACGTCGACCATCTGGCCCTCGGCGAAGACTTCCTGTATCTTGACTAGCTCTCCTAGCCTCTTGGAGGCGTAGTCGAAGAGTTCCCCGAGATCGCTGGTGCCCCCTACCTTTACCTCTATGATGTCCGGCTTCTTCTTGCTGAGGCCGCCGACGAGCTTGGGCTGGGTCGCCGCCAGGACCCTGACCTCCCTTGCCAGGGGTAGCATCTCCTCCAGCTCCTTCAGTTTCTTATCGGGATCCAGGGACCCTAGGGTCTTCACCTTCCTCCAGATCTCCAGCTCCGGCGGGGGGTAGGCCCAGGCCTCGCCCATGCTGTAGAGCCCCCTGTTGGGGTCATAGCCGTAGAGCCTGACCGCTAACACGAATAGGGGAGGAGTCTCGACAACGGTTACTGGCACGAATATCTCCTTACCGTGGGTGGGCCTCCCGGGCCTGTCGTCGACTATGTAAGCGTGGGTCATCCCAACCTTGTAGCCGAGGAAGCCCAGGAGCGTGGGCCTGCCCAGGTCAACGTCTGGCCAGCTCTTGACCCTGGGCACTAGCCTTGACGCCCTCTTCCTGGGCGAGAATCCCATGCTTCCACGTCTCGGCGCGTGCTTTTTACGTGCTCCCATCCCTCAGCCCCCTACCTTTACGCTACTGCCAGCCAAGCACCCCCTAGCCCCCGAGGGGGGCGGGGTTATAAGGAGTTAGCACCACCCGCCGCCCGCCGCTATGTTTACCGCCGAGAGGGCCGCCGCCAGGGCCTCCTCGCTTCTCACCGTCCTCGCCCCCTGGCCTGGTACCACGTTTATGGTGTAGTCGAACTCTACCGGGGCCCGCTGGCCCAGCAGGCCCCTCTTGGGGCCCCCGAAGGCTAGCAGCACCCCACCCCTCGACCGTGCCCCGGAGATGATGCCGCAGATAACTCCCCGCCCCGGGCACTCGCCAAGCCTGCTGGTCGCCACGGCGAGGAGCCCTCGCCTCCTAGCCCACCCTACAGCGTCCGCTATTGAGGCGGCCCTCACAACCCTGTATCCCGAGTAGATGCCGCCCCAGCTGGCGGGCTCGGCGGCCCTCTCCGAAACGTCAACCAGCCTGACCACAACCCTGGCCCCAACCCTGGCCCTGCAGGGCCGTAGCCTCCACTCACCTAGCCTCCCCAGGAAGACCCTGCACTCGCCGCCCTCCCTGCGGTCAACTACACCCTCGACTAGGGCCCCCTCGACGGGCTCCTCTGGGGCCTCGTGGCTGGCGGTGCGAAGCGGTGGCATGAGCCCGGCGTAGCGTAGCTCCCTCCTCAGCGGGTAGAGGCGTCTTCTCAGGTGGGGCGGGGTTTCCGCGTAGGCTAGGAGCAGGGCTAGTAGCCTGTCGTCGCCGCGGAGCGTGTCTGGGTCCTTGTAGACGAGCACCACGTCGACCCTGTAGACCGAGAGGGTCCTAGCTATAACGCCGGCCCGGAACGTCTTCGCCGCCAGCCCGTGCTCAACACTGAGAATACTGCCTGGGATGGCGACCGCCAAGAGGAAAGGATGCCTCCTCGGGGGCCAGGGGCTGCAGGCGCTCACTTCCTCCTACCCTTCCCCCTGACCAGCTGCGGCTTCTCTTCCTCCTCCTTCCTACCCTTCTCCATGAACAGCGTAGTCCTCTGCCGCCCTCCCATGGCCCTCACCTGCCTACTATACCGCCGCCCGGCTCCGGGTTAAAACCTTGCCCACCACGCGCGCCGCGGCGGTGGAAGCCTTGGCGTTCCTATTTCGAGAGCCCCTCGAGGATCCCGGGGCGGCGCTGCGAGACCTGATGAGGAGGAGGGACATCATAGTAGCCCCAGGCGTGTTCAACCCGGCCGTCGCGCTCCTCGTGGAGCGCATGGGCTTCGAGGCCGCATACCTCTCCGGAGCCGCCCTCACCGGGAGCCTGGCCATGCCCGACCTGGGTATAATCACGCTATCCGAGCTAGCCGCGGCCACCAGCTACATCACACGCGTGGTTCGCATACCCATAATCGTCGACGCCGACACTGGTTTCGGGGAGGCTATCAATGTGATGAGAACCGTCAGGGAGCTAGAAGCCTCGGGCGCCGCGGCCATTCAGATAGAGGATCAGGTGCTCCCGAAGAAGTGCGGCCACCTCTCCGGCAAGATGCTCGTGCCAGCGGAGGAGATGGTGAAGAAGATCATCGCAGCAGTGGAGGCGCGCAGGAGGGAGACCCTGATAATAGCCAGAACCGACGCCCGAGGCGTCGAGGGGTTCGACGCTGCTGTAGAGAGGGCCCAGATGTATGTTGAGGCGGGTGCCGACGTTATCTTCCCCGAGGCTCTCACTAGCCTGGAGGAGTTCAGGGAGTTCGCCCGGCGCGTCCGGGCCCCACTACTAGCTAACATGACCGAGTTTGGGAAGACGCCGTACTTGACCGTTGACCAGTTCAGGGATGCTGGGTACAAGATAGTGATATTCCCCGTTACAACGTTCCGCGTAGCCATGGGAGCCGTTCGAGAGGCCCTCGATATACTCAGGAGGGAGGGCACTCAGAAACCCCTGCTCGACCGCATGATGACCAGGCAGGAGTTCTACGAGCTGATAGGATACTACGAATACGAGAAGAGGGACTCTCAGGTGGCCTCCCGAGCGGAATCGCTAGTGAGATCCCGGAGGCCCTAAACAGCGTTACCCCACGCCAACCGCCTAGGCCCCCTAGCATCGCTGCACGCTATCGGTGCGCGAGACGTGCCCGGCATTCGCGGGGGCCGTAGGGCGCTCTCCGAAGTCCTGGGAGCCCTCTTTGCCTCCATCGCGATACTCTCAGCGGCGGCGACGCTGATCACCCTCTCAGGCCAGGCAGAGAAGAACCTACGGGAAGCTCTCTCTCAGGAGCCTCCCCTAATAAGGGTGGCACGCCTCGAAAACGGGAGCATCCTAGTCTACAACCCCTCACCGAGGGGCGTTAGGATAGACGGTATAGTTCTCAGGAATGGGAGCCTGGTCCAGACACCACGCAAAGTTGTAGCCCCCGGCGCCACGCTGCTCTTAAACGCCTCTGATGCTGCAGCCCTAGTAGCAGGGGGGAGAATCTACGCGATACCCAACCTCACAGACTCCTACCCGCCAACGCTGGAGCCTCCAGGTAGGTGCAACAACCCCCTCACCACCTGGGCGACCGTCGGCCTCGGCCATCTAATTACATACTATCACATCAACACTAGTATCCTCTGCAACCCGCACATCACAAACCTCTCGAAAACCCGCTTCACAATATCGATAACGAAA
>JALSQL010000126.1 GCA_026985435.1 Acidilobaceae archaeon | reverse complement strand
CTCTTCCTGGATGGGGGGTAATTAGGCTGGCCCGCCCGCAGATAGCGGGGGGCCCGCTTGGCGGAGAGGGTTAGGTTCCAGCTACTGGACGCTTCCTACGAGGTCGTGGGGGGCAGGCCTAGGATAGTCATCTGGGCCCGCGGGGAGGCCGACGAGAGGCTGGTGCTCTTCTACGAGGGGTTCAGGCCGTACTTCTACGCTCTGCTAGACGATGGCGCGGACGCCGGGCGGGTGGCCGAGGGGATCCGCAGGCTCTCGGAGCCCAGGAGCCCGATCACGAGCGTCGAGGAGGTTGAGAGGAGGTACTTCGGGAGGCCGGCCAGGGCGCTCCGCGTCGAGACCGTGATACCGGAGTACGTGAGGAGCTACAGGGAGAAGGTGGCGGCGGTCCCCGGGGTGAGGGAGGTCCTAGAGGCGGACATACGCTTCGCGATGAGGTTCCTGATAGACCGCAACCTCTACCCGCTCAGGTGGTACGAGGCCCTAGCCGAGGAGGAGCCCCGGGGGCCCTACATGGTGGACGCCGCCTACAGGCTCGAGGAGACCCCGAGGGAGGCGGCGGGCGGCGAGGAGAGGGACCCACTGGAGGGCCTCCGGGTGGTGGCCTTCGACATTGAGGCGTACAACCCCCAGCGCAGCCCCGACCCGAGGAGGGACCCGGTGATAATCATAGGCATCATGGGCAACGGCGACAGCGAGCCGGAGCTGCTCGAGGCCGAGGACGGCAGCGACGAGGGCCTCCTGAGGGGGTTCGTCGAGGAGATAAGGAGGAGGGACCCCGACATAATAGTCGGGTATAACTCCAACAGGTTCGACTGGCCCTACCTCATGGAGAGGGCGAGGCTCCACGGCGTGCGCCTCGAGGTCGGCCGTAGGAGGGGCGCCCAGCCCCAGCCGAGCGTCTACGGCCACATAAGCGTGCCTGGCAGGCTAAACGTTGACCTCTTCGACTTCGCCGAGGAGATAGGCGAGGTGAAGATGAAGACCCTAGAGGAGGTGGCGGACTACCTGGGCGTTATGCCCAAGGATAAGAGGGTCAACCTGGAGTGGTGGCAGATAAGCGAGTACTGGGACGACCCCGAGAAGAGGCCCATACTTGAGGAGTACACGAGACACGACGTCATCTCCACGCTGGGCCTCGCCGGCAAGTTCCTACCATTCGGGGCGCAGCTCAGCCAGATCAGCGGGCTCCCACTGGACCAGGTGGCCGCGGCCAGCGTTGGCTTCAGGCTTGAGTGGAGGCTGATCAGGGAGGCGTACAAGCTGGGGGAGCTGGTCCCCAACAGGGTTGAGAGGCGGGAGGAGCGCTACACGGGCGCCATAGTGCTCCAGCCCCTCCGCGGTGTCCACGAGAACGTGGCGGTCCTAGACTTCGCGAGCATGTACCCGAACATAATGGTCAAGTACAACGTGGGCCCGGACACGCTGGTCAGGCCGGGCGAGGCCTACGAGCCGGGCGAGGTGAACGTCGCCCCAGAGGTTGGACACAAGTTCCGCAAGAGGCCCGACGGCTTCTTCCGGAAGGTCCTGGGCAGGTTCCTCGAGTGGAGGAGGCGCGTCAAGGAGGAGATGAGGAGGTACCCGCCGGATAGCCCGATGTACAGGCTGCTCAACGAGAGGCAGAAGGCGATCAAGGTGCTGGCGAACGCCAGCTACGGCTACATGGGGTGGAGCGGGGCCAGGTGGTACTGCAGGCCCTGCGCGGAGGCCGTGACGGCCTGGGGGCGGTCGCTGATACGGCGGGCGATAGCCATGGCCAGGGAGATGGGGCTCCGGGTCATATACGGGGACACCGACTCGCTCTTCGTCGACTACAAGCCGGAGCTGG
>JALSQL010000125.1 GCA_026985435.1 Acidilobaceae archaeon | reverse complement strand
GGAGGCGAGCAGCTGGCACCACGCCTACGTGCCCCGTGTCGAGGAGCTGCCTGTGACCCTGCAGGTGTGGAGGACCCTCATGCAGTGGGAGGGGGGCCTGGGGATAGTCGTGTTCACGATAGGGGTCCTCGCGGCGCCCGGGATAAGCGCTGCAGCCCTCTACCTCGCCGAGGGTAGGGTCGAGAAGATAGAGGCGAGCGTCGCGGCTACGGCGTGGAAGATGTTCATAATCTACTCAACCCTCACCGCCGTGAGCGCCGCCCTATTCTTCCTGGCCGGCATGCCCCTCTACGACGCCATATCCCACGCCATGACAGGCGTCGCCACCGCCGGGTTCTCCACCCACACGGAGAGCATAGGCTACTACCTCTCCAACCGGGCCGTAATGATCGTCGCCATGGTCACGGTGCTCTCGGGCGCGATCAACTTTAGGGACCACTACAACATACTCACCTTCCGGCTCCGCGAGCTGGCCAAGAGCGTCGAGCTGCGAGCCCAGGCCGCCATACTCCTAGCCAGCGCGGCGGCGAGCCTCTACATATGGGCCAACACGCCCTCCTTCCGCGAGCGCTTCACCGCGCTCCAGGTTGTGTTCCACGTTGTCTCCTCCTCCAGCACCGCCGGCTTCCAGGCGGGGGACCTGGGCTCGACCCCCGACGCCTACAAGGCCATCCTAGCCTTCCTAGCCCTGCTAGGCGGGAGCGCCTTCTCCACGGCCGGGGGCATAAAGGTTCTCCGGCTCGTGGTCCTGGCGAAGGTGGCCTCCATCGAGGCGGTCACACCCCTCCGCCCCCACGGCTTCAGGCCGAACCTTAGGCTCGGGGGTAGGAGGCTGACCGACCAGTACATACGCTCCGTAGCCGTCACCGCAACCCTAATGGTAGTCACGCACTTCATGCTCTCGGTGGCCCTCGCCGGCCTCTACCCGTCGAGGTACACCCTGGCAGACGCGGCCTTCGAGGTGGCCAGCGCCATGGGTAACGTGGGCCTCAGCGTTGGCATCTCAGCTGCGAGCGCCCCCCTGGGGGCTAAGGCCGACCTTATACTCGCCATGCTCCTCGGCCGCCTCGAGGTGATAGCCTACCTGGTCGCGCTCTACTACGCCGCCCAGAAGCTGGGCTCCACGCTCTCCAGGGGGCCACGTTAAACCCCGCCCCCGCCCCCTCCGGCCCCGCGGGTGGCTGGGAGTGGCGCCCAGGCAGATACACGAGAACCTGGCGAGCGCCCTCAGGGCCCTCTGGAGCCTGGCTAGGACCGGCTGGATGCTCCGCGGCGTGCCCCCCTCGGCGGCTGAGACGGTGGCGCAGCACTCCCACCTCAGCGCCATGCTGGCCCTGGAGCTAGCGGCCGAGGCCGTGGAGAGGGGGGTCGAGGTGGACCCCCTGAGGGCGGCGGCTATAGCCGTCGTGCACGACGCCGCCGAGGCGTGGGTGGGCGACATACCGAAGCCCGCCGGGCTCGACGAGGCCAAGGAGGCGGCCGAGGACGCCGCGATAGCCTCGGCGCCCCTCTCAGCTCTGGCGAAGAGCCTCCACAGGGAGTACCAGGAGGGCGCCACGAGGGAGGCCCTCATAGCCAGGGCGGCCGAGCTCCTGGCGACCCACGTGGCGGCCAGGTGGTACAAGAGCCTGGGCTACCCGGTCGACGACATCCTAGAGAACACGCTGGCGGCCGCGAGGGAGGCCGCGGGGAGGGCGGGCGCCTCCGAGGCGCTTGAGGCCGTGCTGGAGAGGCTCGGCTAGCGGGGCCCGGCCCTCCGCCTGGCTATGCCCACCAGCGACTCGAGGGCCCCAGTCAGGGCCTCAACGTCGCCCCTACAGTTGTATATGTAGAGGCTGT
>JALSQL010000124.1 GCA_026985435.1 Acidilobaceae archaeon | reverse complement strand
TATGCTGGCTACGAACCAAACGTTCTTCACTCCCTGCCCAAGCGTGTCACCCGGCTTCTGGTCCTTGTAGAAGTAGTACAGCGGGTGGCCCTTGTATGCCAGCTGGACGGTGCCGTCGCTCCTAACCGTGAATGTGAAGTCGGTGATGTTGAGTATTGAGGGTATCACGAGCCTGTTGGGCTCCCCTGTGAATATCGGCCAGTGCTGGGCGCATGTCCCGTAGCAGCTGCTGTTCAGGCCTGTGTCCCTGGCGAAGAAGTATAGCGTCATGCCCCTGGCGTCGGTCAGGTAGTCGCCTAGGCCGGGCTTGGTGGCGACTAGCACAGTGTAGTCGGGCTTTGCAACCAGCCAGTAGCCGGCTGGCGGGTGGAGGCCGTCGCCCTTTATGTCGCCGGGTTTCTGGTCCTTGTGGAAGTAGTATAGCGGGTGGCCCTTGTAGGTGACCTGCTTCGAGCCGTCGGGCCTCACTATGACCCCGAAGTCAGCCGGGTCCAGGCCGGGCGCCGGCTTTACTTGGTCCACGTAGAACACCGGCCAGTTGCTGGCGCACTTGCCCTGGCAGTGGCTCTGCCCGTCGTAGTCCGCGGTGAAAATGTATAGCGTCATCCCCCTAGCGTCGGTCAGGTAGAACCCATACTTCTCGCTGTAGGCTAGCTTCACGTTGTACCCCCCGCTGGCTGGAGCCTGGCCGCCCTGCATGGGCCCTGTTGTAGCTGGCTGGGTTGTGGTCGTGTACCCTCCAGAGTACTGGCCGCCGCTACTGGCGGGGGCCTGGGCGGCGTGGCTCCCGGCCAGGTAGCCGGCCGCCACGCCAGCCACCAGCGCCACCACCAGCAGCAGGGCGGTCCTCGCGGTCTCACTCGCTGCCACTCGCGAGCACCGGGTTTAGACTCCCATGCTAATTTTTTAAGTATAATCGAGAATTATATGTGATTTGTACGCGAGTTGTGTAGGACCAGTAAAGCGGTCTGCAACCCCCGAGCCTCGCATGAATCTTGGCTAGCCCGTGTATTCACCTTGATATACCCCCACTCTGGACGGGGTATCCAGGGTGGGCTTGTGGAGCAGGCGAAGGCCCTCGCCGCGGCGGCCCTGCTCGTGGCCCTCGTCTCCCTGGGGGCCGTCGGCTACGTGGCGGGGAAGCTGTCGAGTATAAGCGAGAAGCAGGACAGGATAAGCGCCAGCATAAGCGGTCTATCCCAGAACGTGTCTAGGATAGCGGAGGCTGTGGGCGAGATACGCGAGGGGCAGAACTCGAGCATCTCCAAGCTGGCCAGCCAGATCGAGGCGCTCAGCAGCGTGCTGGACGACCTGTCGGCCAGGCTCGAGTCGCTGGAGTCCAACCAGACGAGCCAGGCCTCCAACCTAACGGCACTCGCGGGCGAGATCGAGGCGCTCCAGCAGCAGCTCCTCACACTCCAGCAGCAGCTGGAGAGCGGCGCGGCTAATGTGAGCGAGCTGGAGTCGGCCATATCCCGGCTGGCCTCCAGGATTGACAGCCTCTACCAGCTAGTACTCTTCCCCGTGACCGTGGCCGACGCGACCGGCGAGCCCGTGACCATACCCTCGAGGCCCCTGAGGATAGTCAGCCTGTTCCCCAGCGTGACGGAGATCCTATGGGCCGTCAACGCTAGCAGCCAGGTGGTTGCGGTGGACAGCTACTCCGACTACCCGCCCGAGGTCGTGGAGCTCCGCGAGAACGGCACCCTAGTAGATATCGGGAGCGGGTGGTACCCCGACGTGGAGCGCATACTCGCCGTCAGGCCCGACCTGGTTATAGGCATTGACAGCGTTACCAGCAACCACCAGCTGAAGGAGGAGCTCTCACACTACGGGATACCCGTCATACTCCTCCCCGACGCCACCTTCGGCGACGTGGTTCGGAGCATAATAATCGTGGGCCAGGCGACCGGCCACCCGGCGGAGGCGGCGGCGCTTGCAGCCAGCCTCGAGCAGAACGCCACCCAGGTCAGGAGCTACATAGACGAGTACCTAAACTCGACGGGAGTGCCCAGGGCCAGGGTCGCCCTCATAGTGTGGCTCAGCCCGCTCTACGTGGCCGGCTCCGGCACCTTCCAGAACGACATCATAACCCTCGCTGGCGGCGTTAACGCCTACTCCAACATCACCGGCTGGAGGTCGGTCAACCCCGAGAGCCTCGTCGAGGTGAACCCGGACGTTATCATAGTTACAGCCGGCCACGGCGCCATCAACATGACCCGCCAGCAGGTGGTCGACTACCTCCACAGCGTGATAGGGGACGCCGTCTACAACATAACGGCCGTGCAGACCAATAGGATATACCTCGTCAGCTACGACTACAACGACGCGATGGTAAGGCCCGCGCCCAGAGTGGCCGAGGCGATATACCTAACAAGCATAATACTCTACCCCGGCGCCTACAACGTAGACCCTGGCAGCATACCGGAGAACCTCAACTCCACGACATTCCCCCTACCCGCTCCCCCCTGGCAGCAGGGATAGCCTCCCCAGCGGCCCCATTTTTAGGCCCCCGAGCCCCTAGGGGGGCCCAAGGCGGTGCGCATGCCCAGGGATAGCCTTCGAAGCCTCATACGAGACGTCGTCGACTCCTCCGACGTGGAGTGGAACCCCGGCCCCGCCAGGCTTAGGGTAGAGGCGCTCAGGTACGCCAGGCGCACCAGGCCCGGGCCCCTGGCCGTAGTGTCGAGCCGGGCCCGGGCGAGGATGCCGTCGAGGACCCTAGTCACATACAGGCCCGGCGGCCTCAGCGACCGCGCCGCCGGGGCGGCTGACTACCTGCTCGGGTCGAGGTACTACGCTGTGGAGCGCTGCATAGGCGCTGGGCCGGGCCGCTTCAGGGTTCTAGCCCTCGTCGAGGCCAGCCACCCCCACCTGGCCCTGATGGCTCACCTCAACTTCTTCCCGTGCGAGCGGGAGGGCGGGGAGCCGGACATAGTAACCCTCGACGCGCCCGGCTTCCCGGAGACGTGGATACTGGTCGAGAGGCCCACGGCCTCCACGGTGGTGCTGGGGAGCGACTACTACGGGGAGCTTAAGATGAGCCTCCTACGCATGGCCATGAACCTTAGCAGGGACGACCGCCACGCCCCGGGGCTCCACGCTGGGAGCAAGCTCTACCGGGTCCGCGCTGGTGGGGGGCTCAGGGAGGTTGGAGTGCTCATCTTCGGCCTCAGCGGGACCGGCAAGACCACCCTCACAGTAGAGGACCACGGGCTCGGGAGGCCCGAGGGTGTGAGCCTCCGGCAGGACGATATAGTCATCCTCCACAGCACTGGCAGGGCGTCCGGGACGGAGTACAACCTCTACCCCAAGACCGACAGCGTGCCGGAGCTCCCGGCGCTCCAGCCGGCCGTCCTCCACCCGGACGCCGTGCTCGAGAACGTGGTCGTACGCGGCGATGGAACCCCAGACTTCTCCGACCTCAGCATAACCCCCAACGCCAGGGCGCTCGCTATAAGGGAGGCGATACCCATAGCGGACGCCCGCGTCGACCTCGACAGGGTTGACGCCCTGGTATTCCTCACGCGGAGGCCCGAGATGCCGCCTCTCGCCAGGCTGGCGGGCCCCGAGCAGGCGGCGGCGTACTTCATGCTGGGCGAGAGCTTCCGCACGAGCGCCGAGGCCGGCAAGCCCGAGCCTGTGAGGGTGCCCGGCTTCGACCCCTTCATGCTGGAGCCTAGGTGGAGGAGCGGGCTACTCATGCTGGACCTCGTAGACAGGCTCGGCCTGGAGGTCTACGTTATGAACACCGGCTACGTGGGCGACCGCAAGGTGCCGCCGAGCGTCTCGAAGCAGCTGCTAATAGAGGCTGTGCGTGGGAGGGTCGAGTGGAGGCGCGACCCCCACCTGGGCGTCGACGTCGCCGTCAGGGCTGGGGGCCTCAGCCTCGACAGCCTCCTGCCCAGCAGCGTCTACGGGCCCCGCTACCCCGAGGTCGTCGAGGCCCTCCGCCGCGAGAGGGCCCGCTTCCTCGAGGAGAACCTGCCCAGGCTCTCCTTCCTGGCAAGCTACGTCTAGCCCTAGCCCCTCCTACCCTTGGCTGCCTCTATCAGGGTTCTGCACAGCGCGACGTAGGCGGATAGCGTCAGTATCCTTATGACGTCGTGCAGCTTAGCCCCGATAATGGCCGCGGCGGCGCTGCGGGCACCCAGCATGGCCTCCCTGGCCCTATCCCTGGCCTCCCTAACCCTGAGCAGGAGCTCCCCTATCCTCCTCATGCTGGGGGAGGCGAGCACCCGGGTCTCCACGAGTATGGCCTCGTCAGCCATACCTATGAGGTCGAGGAGCCCTCTGGCGTCGTCCTCGCCTATCTCAACCCTCTCCGGGAGCACCCTGACGAGGTTGATCAGTATGTCGACCGCGAAGCCTATGTAGCCCGTCGCGAGGGCCGTGTAGTAGTTTGAGACCAGGCTAACCGTGCCCGCATGCTTCGTCATCAGGTACCTCGTTATGGCGTACTGGTTCCGCAGGAAGTCCCTCTCCAGAAGCTCGGCCTCGCGCAGGTCGGCCTCCGAGACTCCCCCCTGCTCTATTATTCTAGCCAGCAGGGATAGAACCTTCGAGGCGTCGGAGGAGAGCCCGCGTATCAGGTGGCCCAGGTCGAGCTTGTCCATGTCGAGAGCTACCCTTATGAAGGCCCTCCCCTCCCCGGCCTCCACCACCTGAGCCCCCAGCAGGTTGAACGCCTTCTCCTTCATCGCCATGAGGGCGGCGTCGGGGTCGCCAGGCCCCCTGAGGCGTACCTCCGCCTCGCTCAGGCCGCTGAGGTAGACGCAGACCACCAGGTTGCCGGCAGCCGACGCTTGAGGGGGCACCTCGAGGGCCGGCGCCTCGCCAGAGCCGTGGTCCACAGGTATAACCCTGATGCTGTCACCCTCATCCACAACGTAGACCCTCGAGCCAGGCTCTATCCCCAGCCTGCGCGCCCACTCCTTGGGTATAGTCACGACCAGGCTGCTAGCGCCCAGCTTCTGTACCCGCCTTACCTCAACCGACATCCCGAGCACCCTTGCACCCGGCGCTGGGCCAGGCCCATCCGGGGTACCCCAGCCCCCGAGCCCCCCGGCAACCAGCGGTCTTGAGGACTATATTTAGACGGCCGCCCGCCCCGCCCTGGAGCCGCGCGGCACCAGGCAAGGGGCCACGCCTCCCGGGCCCCCGAGCCGGGGTAGAGCCCCCAGCGGGCCCCGATAAAGGCCGCCTCCCCCAGACCACGCCGGCGGGGCTGGCGATATGCCGCGGGTGCTAGTCGAGGCCGGGTCGAGGTTGCACGCGGGCTTCTACCACGCTGGCCCGGGCCGCCCCTACCTCTGGGGCTCCGCCGGCTTCTACGCCTCGAAGCCCAGGGTGAGGGTGGCAGCCGAGCCCTGCCCGGGGGAGCCCCCAACCGCCCGGGGGCCGGAGCCGCACGCCTCCACCGCCCGGGGGGCCCTGGAGGCCCTGGGGCTCCGGGAGGTCTGCGTGGAGGTCGAGGAGGCCCCGCCAGCGCACGTGGGCCTGGGCAGCACGACCCAGGTCTCCCTCGCCGCGGCCTGCGCCGGGCTGGCGGCTCTGGGCCGCGGGGGCTGTGGCCTGGCGGGGGTTGCGGGGCTCGCGAGGCGCCTGGGGAGGGCTAGGGTGTCGGGGGCTGGCACCCTCGCCTTCGCCCTAGGCGGCTTCGTGGTCGATGCTGGGGCCCCGGACCCCTCGGGGCCCAGGCCGCTGGCTAGGCTGGAGGTCCCGGGCGGGTGGAGGTATGTCATCGTGGTGCCCCGGCTCCCCCGGGGGCTCGGGGAGGCCGAGGAGGAGGGGCTGCTCTCGAGGCCCTGGAGTGCTTCCCCCGAGGCTGAGAGGCTGATGGCTAGGGGGCTCCTCAGGCTGGCTGCTGGCGTCGCGCGGGCCGACCTGGTGGAGGCGCTCGAGGGCCTCCGGGAGCTGCAGCTGGGCACGGGCATGTACTTCTCGAGGCTCCAGGGCGGGGCCTTCAGGAGGGACCTCCAGGAGCTGGCTGGTGAGGCGCAGAGGAACGGCGTCGTGCTAGCCCAGTCGAGCTGGGGCCCCACAATGTACACGATAACCACGAGCCAGGACTCGTGGGGGGACGCCGCGCTCCTGCGCTCAATACTGGGCGAGGTCGGCCTCGAGGGTGAGGTGCTGGTGGCGGAGCCCAGGAATAGGGGCGCCACCCTGCTAGGAGGCGTAGAAGGGGAGGGCGACTAGATACGTCACCACAAGGCTGGAGGCTACGAAGACGCTGGAGTAGCGGAGGAACTCGCCGGGGCCTATCCTCCTCCCCGCCCTCTCGGCGACCAGCAGCGCCACGTAGAGCGCTGGCGCCGCGGCCGTGGTGAGGTTGCTGGCCAGCGTGGCCCCCCACGCCATGGCCCAGTAGAGGGGGTCGGGCTGGACCCCGGCGGCCAGTGCGGCGTCCCTGGCCACGTAGAGCAGGGAGAGGAGCATGGCGTCGTGCTCCACTATAGTCGACGGCACAGCGGCCGTCAGGTAGGCGGCGGTGAAGCCCCGGGCGCCGGGCGAGGCCAGCAGCGGGGCGGCGCGGCGCGCGAGCTCCTCAAGCACGCCCGAGGCCTCCAGGGAGCCCACGAGGGCGAATAGGCTGGCGTAGAAGATTAGCGCCCGCCACTCCACGCGCTCCGCCACCTCCTCGAAGCCCGGAAGCCCCGCCACCCCGGCCCTCCTGGCGAGCTCCGCCACGAGCGCCAGGCCGGCGGCGCCCGCCACCGCTATGAACCCCAGTGGCACCCCCAGGAGGGGCCTGAGGGCCATCCCCGCCACTGTGGCGGCGAAGAAGGCGAGGCCCAGGGCTAGCGCCGGCTTCTCGGGCTCGCCCCCGCCGCTGGCGCTGATGCCCTCCAGGCTGGCGTCGGGCTCCCCCCGTATGAACGCCGCGTACATCACCGCGAGGGTGGCGAGGAAGCTGATGGTTAGCACTATGAAGCTGCCCGGCCTGCCCCTCCACCATATGAAGTCTAGGAACTCGTACCCCGCTATGCTGTGGAGGAGCTGTGGCGGGAGGTCGCCGAGGAGGAGGGCTGTCCCCATGAAGTTGGCCGAGAGCCCGACCATCATGACGGCGAGCGCCGGGTTGCCCCCCGCCCTCCTGGCCGCCTCCACGGCCACTGACCCGAAGAGCAGGATCACCAGGACGTTATCCACCAGCACCGACGTGAAGCCTGCCGCCAGCGAGAGCGCCACGAGGAAGCCCCTGTAGCCCCGGACCCTCCTGGCTATCGAGCCGACCACCCAGGAGGTGAAGCCTGCCTCCACCAGGTAGCCGGTTATCACCCACATTCCGAAGAGTATGGCTAGGACGTTCCAGTCTATGAAGCGGAACGCGTCGCCGGGCGTGTAGCCCCTCAGGAGGACCACGGCGGCCACCGCCCCGGCCAGCCCGGCCACCGCCTCGTCGACGAGGCGCAGCACTATCGCAGCGACGGTAGCCGCGAAAACCGCGATAGCTACTACCTCCATCCCCTCGGCTCCCACCCGGGAAGCCCCCGGGGAGGCCGGTTTTATCCTCGAAGCCAGCCCTGGGGGTTTATGGCCGGGATGAGCGGAACCTCCGACCCCGACGCCCCCAGCTGGGGGGCCAGCGCATGGGGAGGCCCTGCGATGGCGACCGTCAGGATTGAGGGTCGAGGCCTCACGGGGGCGCTGCCCTACCTGGGCTTCATGATAGTTACAACTAGCACCTCGATACTGGCCTCCGGGCTATACGGGGCCTACCTCTACCTGGCCCGCGGCAGGCTGGGGGAGGAGTGGGCCACCCTGGTCTACCTCTCCTTCGGCACGGCCTACCTGCTGGTGGGCTACCTGCTCACCAGGCTGCCCAGGGCCACCCTAACCCACGCCAGCGCCGTCGCCCTCACGGTGGTAACGTGGGTCTCCATACCAGCGCTGGCGGCAGTGCCCTTCATGGCCGCGGCGAGGATACCCTACATCGACGCCCTCTTCGAGTCGGTCAGCGGCTGGACGACCACTGGCCTGACAATACTCACCGGGGAGGCGAGCAGCTGGCACCACACCTACGTGCCCCGTGTCGAGGAGCTGCCTGTGACCCTGCAGGTGTGGAGGACCCTCATGCAGTGGGAGGGGGGCCTGGGGATAGTCGTGTTCACGATAGGGGTCCTCGCGGCGCCCGGGATAAGCG
>JALSQL010000123.1 GCA_026985435.1 Acidilobaceae archaeon | reverse complement strand
AGGCGCCGGCCTCGTGGCGGCGCAGCTCCGCAGGTACGCCCCGGTCAGCGTGCTCGACTACTACGCGGACCGCTACGAGAGCCCCCAGGCGTCTAGGGTGCTCCTAACGCTGGCCGTCTTCTGGGGCGGCATACTCTACATAGTGCTCTCGATCGTCGGGATGTCGCTGGCGATGGTGGCGATCGCCCACCTCAGCTACCTGACCAGCCTCGTGATCTCAACCCTCATAGTCGTGGTCTACGTCTGGTTCGGGGGCATGATCGCCACCACGTGGAACGCCGCCCTCCAGGCGTGGATCATGCTGATAGCGGCCTGGGCGGTCGTCGCGGGCCTCGTAGCCAAGGTGGGCGGGTGGAGCGCCCTCTGGGCCGACCTAACCCAGGCGAACCCCAAGTTCTTCTACTCGGGCCCCTACAACGAGCTCTTCGTCAAGACCCTCGTGAAGGCGAACTACGACCCGAGCGTGCTCTTCGCGAGCGGCGCGATAGGCACCATACTCTTCTACTTCACCTGGCACTTCGGGGCCCTCTCAATGCCCTACGCCATAGTGAGGATCTTCACCGCCACAGACGAGAGGACCGCCAGGTGGACTCTAGTATGGGCGGGGCTCATAGGCAACCTCTTCTACATAGCCCTAATCATAATCGGGAGCGCCGCCGTGTTCTTCATAGCGGACTACCACCCAATAGCGCACCAGCTCATGGGCCACGAGGTCGAGTTCAAGGGGAAGACGATGAAGTTCGAGGAGTGGCCGCCCCTGGTTAGGAGCATAATAGTGCTCGCAACCCTCGCGAAGACCTACAACGTGCCGGGCACGAACATAGCTGACTACTCGACCCTAGCAGTCGCCGAGGCCGTCGGGAGCAACGTGGTCCTCGGCATACTCACCGCCGGCGCGCTGGCGATAGCGATGCCAACCATAGCCAGCTGGGCGGTCCTCATGAGCACCATAGTGTCGAGGGACTGGCCCAAGCACATACTCGGCGGCGAGCTGCCCCCCGAGAAGGAGATACTCTACGCCAGGATAACCGCCACGATACTCATACTCGTAGGCATGGCGATAGCCTACAAGCCCCCAGCCCTGATACTCGATATGAGCGGCGCAGCCTTCGTGGTCCTAGTCTCGACGCTGGCGCCGCCGCTCTTCTTCGGGATATGGTGGAGGCGCCCCGGCAAGATGGCCCTGCTGCTCCACGTGATAGTGATATTCCCACTGAGCGCCTTCAGCTGGCTCTACGCCAAGTACCACTGGGGCTCGCCGCACGCCTTCTTCCTCGACCCCAAGTACGCCACGCCACACCAGGCCTACTGGGTCTTCATAGGGTTCATCTGGTTCATCATAGTCTCACTCCTAACCAAGCCGCCCAGCAGGGAGACCGTGGAGAAGTACGTGGACGCCCTCCACGGCTAGCCCCTTTACACCCACGTTTTTACCCCAACCCTCCTCCAGGGTAGTAGTGGGTTCAGGGTGGGTAGGAGTGGTGCTCACACCCAGGGCCAGGGCCCGCCTCGACTACCTAGACAGGAAGCTCGTCCTAGAGCACGCCCCCGCCAGGGTGAGGGTCGTGGACGCCCCCACCCTCGGCAGGGGGGCCGCCGTGGAGAGGGCCCTCTCGGAGGCCTCGCGGGCCCTGCTGGGGCTTCGGAGGAGGAGGCTCGACCCCGCCGGGGCCAGGCTCTACTACTACCCATACTGGCTCTACACCGTCGAGTTCAGCGTGAGGGCGCTCCCCCTTTGGAGGCTCTCAACCCACACAGCCGCCCTCGCCGTGGACGGCCTTAACGGGCACACGACCTTCGCCGACCGGGTGCCCGGGTGGAGGTGGCACGACGCCGGCCCCGGGGATAGGGTGAAGCTATTCGTCGACGGCAGGACGGCTGATAGGCTGGTGGACCAGGAGCTCCCGAGGCTCGCGGCGGTAAGCCTCGGGGGCCACGTGGTGAGGGCTAGGAGGCGGGGCAGGCTCCTGGTCTACAAGCCCATCTGGGCCGTGGTGGCCCGGGAGCCCTCCGGCAGGACGGCCGCCGTTATAGTGGACGCGATAACCGGCGGGGTGGGGGTGGTCTGGTACCCCAGGGGCCGGAGGCTGCCCGAGGTGTTCCAGGGTGCAGCCGGCGGGGGCTGAGCGTGGCTATAGGCTCATACTCGCCGCGGTGAGCGAGAGGAGGGAGGGCCTCTACACCGTGGAGTACGCCGCCAGGCTCGCGGCCGCCTCGGGGGCCCGGCTTGTGGTCTACCACGCCGTGGACCCGGCGGGTATACCCCTCCCCGAGGACAGCCCCCTCTACAGGGAGGTGCTAGCCCGCCTCAGGGCCAGGGCCCGGGCGCTGCTCGAGGCTGCCAGGGCCATAGCCGAGAGCCTCGGCGTCGGGGAGGTCGAGACCCTGAAGATGGAGGGGGACCCCGTGGAGGGCCTCTGGCGGGCGGTGGAGCTCGCGGGGGACCCCGACCTGATAGTGATAGGCTACCCCCAGAGGAGGCTCCTGGGGGCCCTCACCTCGAGGGCCCTGAGGATAGTCAGGGGCGCGCCCTCAAGCGTGCTAGTAGTCGCCCCACCAGCCCCCGGCCGCGGCGCCTAGGCCCCGCGCCCCCGGGGGGCCCGGCGTGGGTGCTCGCCACCACCCGGCCGTCGGGGGCTAGCCTGCGTATCTCCACCCACGAGTCCCTAACCACCAGGTAGCCCAGGCTGCGCCTCCAGTCGAGGGACAGCCTCGAGAGGACCCGCTCGCAGAGGGCCCCGGCGTGTATCACCCTAGCCCTCTCGTCGACTAGGAGCCTGTGGGTGTGGCCGAGTATGAGCCACTCCCCCGCGGGGAGCCCCAGGAGCCTCCTCACCCTCCTACCCCACTCGACCACGCAGCCGTCGCTCTCCGGGGTGGTGAACCCGCGGCTCCAGAGGCACTCCTCGAGCTCCCTCCTGGCGTAGAGGTGGCCGTGGGTGAGCACGTAGGCGTAGTCGCTCCCGGGCAGGGTGTAGTAGCCCTCCACAACCCTCGCCACCCCCTCCAGGCACCTCCCCGCGCCGCCGTCGTGGTTCCCCTCGATGTACACCACGTAGCGGGCCCCGCTGAGCCTGGCGAGCCTGGACACCATGGCCCTCCACTCCTGGCACCCCCCATGCCCCCCGCCAGCCTCCCAGGCGTCGCCCAGCAGCACGAGGGCCGAGACGGGCGCCTCCCTCCTAGCGGCCTCGAGGGCCCTCCGGAGCCCGCAGTGGCCGTGTATGTCGGAGAGCACCAGGACCCTGGGAGGCTCGGCCTCCAGGTAGGCTGCGCTGGCGGCGTCCAGCAAGCCCCGCCCGCCCCCGGGGGGATTAGCGTCTCCCGCCCCCCGTCGCTACGGGGGATGGTGGTGGTACGCTATTAAACCCCGGCCCACGCGGGGGCCGGGCGACGGTGCGAGGCCATGTATAGGAGAGCAGCGTCGAGGCGCGGCATCGGCAAGGCCGCGGCCGCCGGGATCATAGTAGTGATAATAGTGATAGCGGCCGCCGCCTACCTCATGGCCGGCAGGGGCGGCCAGGGCGCGGGGACCAGCCCAGCGGCTCAGGCGAAGCCTAAGGTCGTGGTCATAGGGGTGACCGACAAGATAACCGACCTCGACCCGGCCAACGCTTACGACTTCTTCACCTGGGAGGTGCTCAGCAACATAATGGCCGGCCTAGTCAAGTACGACCCCGACACCGGCAAGATCGTGGGAGACCTGGCGACTAGCTGGGACGTCCAGGAGGGCGGCAAGGTGTGGGTGTTCCACCTCCGCAAGGACGCCAAGTTCGCCGACGGCACGCCCTGCACGGCCCGCGACGTGGTGAGGAGCGTCGAGAGGGTTATGACTATCAAGGGCGACCCCTCCTGGCTGGTCACGGACTTCGTCGAGAAGGTTGAGGCCCTGGACAACTACACGGTGAAGTTCACCCTCAAGACCCCGGCCAGCTACTTCCTAGCCCTAGTAGCCACTCCCCCCTACTTCCCCGTGCACCCCAAGTACCCGCCGAAGAACATCTCGAGCGACGCCATATGGGGCGGCTGCGGGCCCTACAAGATACAGGAGTGGAAGAGGGATGAGAAGCTCGTGCTGGTGCCCAACCCGTACTACTACGGCCCCAAGCCCAAGAACGACAAGGTGATAATAGTCTTCTACAAGAACGCCCAGGCCCTGAGGAGCGCCCTGGAGAGCGGCGAGATAGACATAGCGTGGAGGACCCTAAACCCCGAGGACATAGAGGCCCTCAAGGCGAAGCAGGGCTTTAAGGTGGTGGAGATACCCGGCCTCTTCATAAGGTACGTCGTGATAAGGACCAGCCAGCCGCCCACCGACAACGTGCTGGTCAGGAGGGCCCTCGCGGCCGCGGTGAACAGGACCGAGATAGCAGAGGTGGTCTACAAGGGCACGGTGGAGCCCCTCTACAGCCTCGTGCCCAAGGGGATGTGGAGCCACATAGACGCCTTCAAGAAGTACGGGGACGCCAACATAACCCTCGCGAGGCAGCTGCTCCAGCAGGCCGGCTACAGCGAGGACAACAAGCTCCACATAGAGCTCTGGTACACGCCCACCCACTACGGCGACACGGAGAGCCAGCTCGCCGCCATACTGAAGCAGGAGTGGGAGCGCACCGGCATGATAACGGTTGACGTGAAGAGCAGCGAGTGGAGCCAGTACGTGAGCCAGCTGAGGAGCGGCCAGTTCATGGTCAGCCTCCTAGGCTGGTACCCCGACTACCTCGACCCGGACGACTACCTGACCCCATTCCTGATGTCGACGGCCAACAGCTGGACCGGCACGGGCTACAACAACAGCCAGGTGGACCAGCTCCTAAAGCAGGCCCAGACCATAACCGACCAGGCGCAGAGGGAGCAGATCTACAAGCAGGTCCAGCAGATACTCGCGGACGACGTGCCCTACATACCCCTCATACAGGGTAAGCTCTACCTGGTAACCTCCAGCAAGGTGGTGAGCCTCAAGGTAAGCCCCCTAATGTTCCTCCTCTACGACACGATAGAGGTCTCGGGCTAGCCGCCGGCTAAAGAATCCGAGCCCCAGGGCGCCCCCACCGGCGGGGCGCCCCCCGGTTTTATCCCCTCCCACCCCCCTCGGGGGCCAGCTGGGGTCTGGGGGCTTAACGGTGGGTGGTCTCGCCAGGTACCTAGCGGCCAGGGCCGCCCTGATCGTGCCTACCATACTCATACTCTACACGCTCGTATTCATCATACTACGCGTGATTCCCGGCAACCCTGTCCTGGCAGCCCTGGGCACGAGGAGCGTGCCGCCCGAGGTTATACAGGAGAAGATGCACAGGCTGGGCCTCGACAAGCCCCTCTACGTGCAGTACTTCGACTACCTGGCCCACGCGCTGCGGGGCGACTTCGGGGAGAGCATGGTGATAGAGGGTAGGAGCATAGCGTTGGACCTCCGGGACAAGATACCGGCGACCATCGAGCTGGCCGTGGCCGGGTTCACGGCGAGCGTCCTCATAGGCCTCGCCACGGGCACCCTGGCGGCCGTTAGGAGGGGCTCGCTGGTCGACGGCGCCATGAGGATTTACGGTATAGTTGCGTACACCCTCTTCATACCATGGCTGGGCTCGCTGCTCATACTCCTCTTCGCCGTCCGCCTCCACTGGCTGCCGGCCGGGGGCCGCCTGAGCCCCCTGACGGAGCTCCACGTGGTGACGGGGATATACACGCTTGACGCCCTCATCACCGGGAACCTCCCAGCGTTCGTGGACGCCGTGAAGCACCTGGTGCTCCCGGCCCTCACGCTGGGGATAGTCCTGGGGGGCCCCTACACGAGGCTCGTGAGGGTCAGCCTCGGGGACGTGCTCCACTCCGACTTCATACGGGCCTACAGGGCCCGGGGGGTGAGGGAGTGGAGGGTGCTCCTCTACGCCCTCCGCAACGCCCTGATACCCGTGGTTACCTACATGGGGCTCCAGCTCGCCCTGCTCCTCGGGGGCGCCGTGCTGACGGAGACCACCTACTCGTGGCCGGGCCTGGGGAGCTACCTCTACGACAGCATCTCCATGAGGGACTACAGCGCGGTGCAGGGCACGATAATAGTGTTCGCCTTCATAGTGGGCCTAGTGAGCCTTGTCGTCGACGCACTCTACGCCATCATAGACCCTAGGATACGCTACTAGCGGGGGTGCAGGAGTTGACCGGGAGAGGCGGGAGGCTCGTGGGGGCCCTCGCCGGGCTCGCCCGGGGGCCCGGGGCGGGCATGAGGCTGGCCGGCCTCGCGATAGTGGCCGCCTTCGCCACCATCGCAGTGCTGGCCCCGTGGATAGCCCCCTACGGCCCCGAGGAGACCAGCGTGCCGGCCAGCCTGGCGGTGGAGCCCCAGCCGCCCAGCAGGGAGCACCCGATGGGCACTACTGAGCTGGGGTTCGACGTGTTCTCCAGGATAGTCTGGGGCTCGAGGGTGGTGCTCTACGTGGTGGCCCTCTCCGCCCTGATGGCTATGGCCGCCGGTGTGCCCCTGGGCCTGGTCTCTGGCTACTACGGGGGGCCCCTCGACAGGGCTCTCAGCATGGTAATGGATAGCATCTACGCCTTCCCGGGGATAGTGCTGGCGCTCGCGGTGGCAAGCGTGCTGGGGCCGAGCCCGGAGAACGCGGCCATCTCCCTGAGCGTGGTCTACGTGCCGACGTTCTTCAGGATGGTTAGGGGGCAGGTGCTGGAGGTCAGGGAGAGCCTCTACATAGAGGCGGCGCGGGCCCTAGGCTACCCGGACAGGGTCGTCATGCTGGGCCACGTGCTGCCCAACGTTGCCCCCACGATACTCGTCGTCTTCGGCCTCGCCGCGACCGACGCCATACTGACAGAGGCGGGCCTCGCCTTCTTCGGCCTCACAGTCTCCTACCCCCAGCCCGACTGGGGCCTCGACCTCAGGGTGGGCCTGAGGCACGTGGCGGACGGCGTGTGGTGGACCACCTTCTTCCCCGGCCTCGCGATAACCCTCCTAGCCCTCGGCTTCGCCCTCATAGGCGAGGGCTTCGGGGAGAGGTACGCCATAAGGACCGAGAGGTGACCCCAGGGTGGCGGAGCCCATACTCTCAATCGAGGACCTCCGGGTGTACTACGACACCCTCCTAGGCCCCGTGAGGGCTGTGGACGGCGTCACCCTAGAGGTGCCAAGGGGCGAGTGGGTGAGCATAGTAGGAGAGAGCGGCTCCGGGAAGAGCACCCTAGCCTACGCCATCATGAGGCTCATACCCCCGCCCGGCAGGATAGCCGGGGGCAGGATAGTCTTCGAGGGCACCGACCTCACGAGCCTCAGCGGCGAGGAGATGAGGAGGGTTAGGGGTAGGAGGATAGGCATGGTCTTCCAGGACCCCATGGCGAGCCTCGACCCGGTGAGGAGGGTCGGCGACCAGATAGGCGACGTCTACCTGGAGCACGGGGTGGCCAGCGACAGGCGGGAGGCCCGCCGCCTGGCCGGGGAGGCGCTGGAGATGGTCGGCCTCCCAGCCTCGTGGGTGGACCGCTACCCCCACCAGCTCAGCGGGGGGCAGAGGCAGAGGGTGCTCATAGCGGCAGCCGTAGCGCTGAAGCCCAGCCTCCTGATAGCGGACGAGCCCACCACGGCGCTCGACGTCATAGTCCAGGACAAGATAATGGACCTCATCGAGGACCTCAAGAGGGAGCTCCGCATGACGGTGGTCCTCATAACCCACGACATAGCCCTAGCCGCGGAGAGGAGCACGAGGATAGCGGTGATGTACGCTGGGAAGCTCGTGGAGTACGGGCCCGTCGACGCCGTCGTCGAGGACCCCCTGCACCCCTACACGAGGGGCCTCATAGAGAGTGCCCCCGACCTCTGGGGGGAGAAGAGGCTGAGGGGCATACCCGGCTACCCGCCCGACCTACGCCGCCCCCCCAGCGGGTGCAGGTTCCACCCGAGGTGCCCCCTGGCCGTGGAGAGGTGCAGGAGCGAGGAGCCCCGCCCCCTCCGCCTAGAGGGCGGGAGGCTGGTCGCGTGCCACAGGGCGCTCGAGGGGAGGTGACCCCAGGGTGGCGGAGCCCATACTGGTGGCGGAGAACCTTAGGAAGTACTTCACCCGGGGCGGCCTGGCCGGGTCGAGGAGGGTGGTGAAGGCCGTCGACGGGGTTAGCTTCACCCTAGCCCGCGGGGAGACACTGGCGCTCGTCGGGG
>JALSQL010000122.1 GCA_026985435.1 Acidilobaceae archaeon | reverse complement strand
CCCTGACGGCGCACCCTCCACCCCCCGCCGGGCCTGGCAGCGTTAAGAGCGCCTCCCCCACTAGCAGCGCGGCCCCGATGCGGACGCGGTTACCCCCCGAGCCCGCCCCCGGCGGGGGTGCGGGGGTGGAGGCTGCGGCCCGAGGGGCCAGTGTCCGGGCGTGCACGTTTAACCCACCACCAGCCCGCCCCCGCCTGGGCTGGTGGGGGCCCGTGCTGAGGCGCATCGCCTCGAAGCTCCGCGGCGGCCCCGGCGGGGGGAGGGTCTCCCTGGCGGTGCCCGAGGGGCTCCGGGGGAGGATAGCGGCGGCCGAGGAGGCGCTCCGGCGCGTGATGGTGCCCGGCTACGATGTCGACGTTATCTCCTCAGGGGTCGTGGTGAGGTTCCGGGTGAGCTACAGTGGCGACCGGATAATGGTGTTCGTGGACTACAGCGGCAGCAACCCCGGCTGCAGCTTCTGCAGGTTCCTCAACGACAGCCTATGGAGGAGGCTGCTCTCCGACATGAGGGAGTCCCTCCGGGGCGCCGGGTTCAGGGAGGTCATAATAGTCGACTGGGCCCGCGGGACCCCGGTAGTCCTACTCTAGCCCCACCCCGAGAGGGGCTGGTAAAGTACCCGGCCCCGCGGGTTGGCCCGGTGGGGCGAGGCGTTGTGGGTGTGGGCCTGGTCGGCCTCGTCGCCAAGCCCGGGAGTGGCCTGGCCGAGGAGGCGGCCTCCCGGGTGGTCAGCGCCCTCAGGGAGCGAGGCGTCGAGGTTGCGGTGGAGCGGGACACCCTGATGAGCTACGCTAGGTTCCGCGGGTTCCCCGTCTTCGACATCGACCGGAACCCGCCGGGCCACCTGGTGGTCGTTGGCGGCGATGGGACCCTCCTGAGGTCGATCCAGAGGCTCCCCGACCCGTCGAGGGTTGTCGTGATGGCTGTGAGGGCTGGGAAGAGGGGGTTCCTCCTGGACGTGGAGCCGTACGAGATCGAGGAGAGGGTGGCGGACTTCGTTGAGGGCCGCTACCGGGTGGCGGAGTACCCCCGCCTCTCGACGAGCCTCGGGGACCGGAGCCTCCCCTGCGCCCTGAACGATGTGGTCTTCATAACTAAGATGGCCAAGCTGGTGAA
Organism: Acidilobaceae archaeon; assembly: GCA_026985435.1. Taxonomy (GTDB): domain Archaea; phylum Thermoproteota; class Thermoprotei_A; order Sulfolobales; family Acidilobaceae; genus Calypsonella. The sequence continues at coordinate 768 of JALSQL010000122.1, read as the reverse complement.
GCTCGTCGTGTACGCCCGCGGGGAGAGGGTCTTCACGATAGACGGGGACGGCCTGATAGTCTCCACGACCCTCGGCTCCACGGCGTACAGCCTCAGCGCGGGCGGCCCCATAGTTGACCCGAACCTCGACGCGCTCACGCTCACCCCCATGAACCCGGTCCAGCTACACCTGAGGCCGATAGTGCTCCCGCCCGACACGAGGATAGAGGTGGAGGTCCGCCCGGCCAGCGGCCCCCTCTACGTCAGCGTCGACGGCCAGCACCTCGAGGACCTCCAGCCCGGCGACGTCGCCTCCATAGACAGGTGCCCAACCAAGGCCAGGATAGCCAGGTTCAGGTGGTGGGACAACTACTACGAGCGCCTCTACGCCAGGCTACTAGCGTACTGGTAACCCCCGGGAGAGCAGCAGCGCCACCACCATGAGCGCCAGGGCCAGCACCATGGCTGCCACGGCGGCCCGGAGGCTGGTGCCGAACACTATAGGTATAGGCCCCACCATCACGACCCCGCCACCCTCAACCCTCCCGCCACCCTCCAGCGAAGCCCTAAGCACCCCCAGGAATATCAGGGCGAACCCCAGGAGCACCAGCAGCACACCAGCACCCACCAGGGTAGACCACTCCAAGCCCTCCCACCCCCACAACCCCCCGAGACTGGCGCCCCCAAAAACCCGAGCCCCCAAACCCGGGGGCGCCGGGCCTCCTCCCAACACGCTTAGCCACAAGCCGTCTAATTCTGCGGGTGGCAGACGAGTGGAGTCCAGCCCAC
>JALSQL010000121.1 GCA_026985435.1 Acidilobaceae archaeon | reverse complement strand
GGGGCGTGCCGCGGCTGGGGGTCTGGTGGGGCGCTCGCGGGGTTGCCCTCCCGCTTCTTGGCGGCGTTGCTCCCCGGCGCTCTCCTCGGGGCTGGGTGGCGGGCCGTGTGGTTCCGGCCCGTGTGTGTGTTCTGCTGTGTGGGTTTAAAGTGGGTAAAAGTGGGGGTGGGGGGTTGGGTGGGCTTGGTGGGGGAGGGTTAGGGTATGGGCTTCTTTAGGAGCTCCTCGACTATCTTCTGGGCGTTCCTCTTTACCTCCTCCATCCTCTCGGCGTAGTAGTTCCGGCCGGTCGAGTCTATGGTTACCACGAGGGGGCCGAAGTCTTCGACCTCGAAGACCCATAGGGCCTCCGGTATGCCTAGCTCGTCGAGCCAGTAGACGTCTACCACCCTCTTGATGGCGTTCGCCGCCAGGGCGCCAGCGCCGCCGGTGAATACAGCGTAGACAGCCTTGTGCTTCCTCATCGCCTCGGCCGTCCTCTGGCCCATGCCGCCCTTGCCTACGACCATCTTGACCCCGGTCTTCTCTATGAACTCGGCCTCGACGCTCTCCATCCTCATGCTAGTGGTGGGGCCCGCCGCTACTATCTCCCAGGTGCCGTCGGGCCTCTTCCTGGCGACGGGGCCGCAGTGGTAGAGGACTAGCCCCCGCAGGTCTATCGGCAGCTTCCCGCCCGCCTCTATGGTTTCGAGAACCTTCTTGTGCGCCTCGTCCCTCGCGGTCACCATTATGCCGCTCACGTAGACTATGTCGCCGACCCGGAGCTTCTCGACGTCCTCGTCCGAGAGGGGGGTCCTAAGCCTGTACTCCGCCATCACCCGTCACCCCTCAACCTGGGGAACACCGGGGGCGCAGCCCCCGCCGGGGGTGGGTAGGAGGTGCTTCGAGAGTATCCTGGCCTCCCCGTCCCGTGTGACTAGCGCCTCAACCCTCCTCGTGGCCCAGCAGCTCGTTATGACCGCTATGGCGAAGGTGGCCGGGTGCCTGTGGGCGTACTCGAACTTCACGTCCAGCACGCTCGTCTTGCCGCCGAAGCCGTGGGGGCCGAGTCCTAGCTTGTTCAGGGCGTCGAGGAGCTCCTCCTCTATCCTGGCCACCTTCGGGTCCGGGTGCCTCTCGCCTATCGGCCTCAGCAGCGCGCGCTTCGCGAGGCTCGTCGCTATGTCAGCCCCGGCGGCGACCGCCACGGACACTATGACTGGCGGGCAGGGGAGCGGGCCAGCGTTCGCCACGGCCTCCACGGCGGCCCGCTTCACGTTCTCCCAGCCCTTCAGGGGCGTTGACATCACCAGCGTTGAGGGGGCCTCGCTGCCCCCACCCTTCATCATGAGGTGGACCCGCAGGCTGTCGCCAGGCACGAGGTCCACGTGGACCCATGGTATGAAGCGGCCGGTGTTGTCGCCGCTGTTCTTGAAGTACACCGGGTCGACAGCGTTGGGCCTCAGGTAGCCCTCCCGGGTTGCCCTCCTTATCCCCTCCTTCGCCGCCTCCACGACCTGGGACCTCAGGGGGAACTCGTCGCCTATCTCCAGGAAGAGGTAGGGGGTCCCCGTGTCCTGGCATATGGGCCTCGTGGTGCTGCAGGCTATCTCTATGTTCTTCAGTATAGCGTCCAGCTGGGCCCGGGCCAGCGGGTTGTCCTCCCGCTCCCTCGCAGCCTTCAGGGCCTCGTAGACGTCCACGGGTATCCTGGTGACAGCGGTCTTAGCCATGGTGTAGAAGAGGCTCTCCAGCGTCTCCCTCGAGACCGACACCGGGGTATGCACCCCACTCGACCTACCAGGCGGGGGGCCCGGCTCATATCCTCTTGCATGGTGTTGGGTTCTAGTATAAACCCCACCCCCACGTTAAACCCCGCGGGGTGCGCCAGCTTGGAGCCAGGCGGCGGAGACCCCAGGGGCATGGTCGCCGACGTGATGCGTCTCCTATACTCGCGGGGCCTCGTGAGCGTTAGGGGCGGCAACGTCAGCGTGGTGGACAGGGGCTCCGGCCTCGTCTACATATCACCAAGCGGGATGCCGCGCCACCTCATAGGCCCCCGGGACGTGGCTGTCATACGGCTGGACGGCTCTGTCGTCGAGGGGATGCCTAGCAGCGAGTGGAGGATGCACGTCGAGATATACAGGAGGATCCCGGGGGCCGCCGCGGTGGTGCACGCCCACGGCTCCATGGCCGTGGCGGCGGCCGAGGCCGGCGTGGCCCTCAGGGTTGGAGTGCTCAACGAGGCTTCCTACTCCCTCGGGGGCTGCGGCGAGGTCCCGGTGGCCCCCAGGGTTCAGCCGGGCACCTGGGAGCTGGCGAGGGCGGTGGCCGGGGTCCTGGAGTCGTCAGGGTGCCGGGGGGCCGTCATGCGGGGGCACGGCATGGTGGCGTACGGGGAGACCGTGTACCACGCCCTAGACGCGGTGGAGGCTATCGAGGAGCTAGCCAGGGTCGAGCTCGCGCTGGCCGCCCTCACCGGTCGGAGACCCCTATAACGTAGAGGTACACCCTCCTCTGCCAGCCCGGGTCCCCCAGGGTCTTCACCGGCCTCCAGCCGGGCACGGGGAAGTCGAGGGTGGCAACCCTGGCCCCCTCGGGCAGCTCCCGGGAGAGCTTGGGCTTGAGCGCCTCGTTTATGCTGGTGAGGAGGTACATGTAGACCGCCGTGACGCCCCTAAGGGGCACGCTGAAGAAGTCCCCCCTAACAACGAGCACCCGGTCCCCCACGCCAGCCTCCTCGACCGTCTCCCTAGCCTTCTCCACGAGGTCGAACCTGGCCTCGACGCACAGCGCCCTCGAGAGGGGGTAGCGGCGGGCCGCCTCGGCGACCACCCTCCCATCGCCGCAGCCCAGGTCGGCGAAAACGTCCCCCTCCCGGAGCTGCAGGGCCTCGAAGACCAGGCTGAGGCTCTCACGCCTCGTCGGCACGTAGGGGACCGGCAGGTTGTCGAGGAGGGCGTACGCCCACCTCAGGTCGGGGTCGTCCCACCTCATCTACTGACCCCCGGAGGCGGCTACGCTGCGGTGCGGCCGCGGGAGGTTATACGGCTAAGCGCGCCCGCCCTCCACCACGACCCTAACCCTGGCGGCCGCCTCGGCCAGAAGCCTCGCCCTCCTAGCCTCCTCCCGGCCGCCGGCCACGCGGAGGCGCAGCAGCCCGGGCCCCGCCCAGGCGGCCCTGGCCCGCAGCCCCGCGGCCTCCAGCAGCTCCTCCACCTCCCCGGGGTCCACCCTCCTAGCCCTGGCGGGGTCGCCGCAGGGGCCGAGCCTGCAGGCCCTGCAGTACTCCCCGTGGGCTATGATGTTGTGGCTGCAGGCCGCTGGCAGCACCTCTATACCCCTAGCCCTCGCCTCCGCCGCCACGGCGGCCTTCAGGTCGCCGCCCCGTATCGTGACCTGGTCCCGGGGCCCCCGGGGCCTCCTGGGGAGCCTCGACTCTATGGCCCCGGGGTCCACCCCCGCCCTCGACAGCCTCTCGAGGATGCCCGGGGTGACCCTGAGGGTGCCGAGGACGGCGTAGCGTATGCCCGCCTCGGCGGCGAGCTCGAATATCTCCCCGGCCTGGCGGTCGGTCACCCCGGGTATGATCGGCCTCACGAAGAGGGCCACCTTCAGGCCGGCCCTGGCGGCGGCGCCCGCCGCCTCTATCCTCTCCTCCGCCGGCGGCGCGCCCGGCTCCAGGCGCCTCGCCCACTCGCCCAGCGCGACCACCGTCACCAGCACGCTGATGTCGGGGTCGGCCGCCCTGAGAGCCCCCGCCAGCCCCGGGTCTAGCACCGCCTTGGTCGACACCTGGCTTGGCAGGGCCAGCCACCGCCTGACCTCCCGGATGTACCCCAGGGCCCTCTCCCTCGTCTCGGGGAGGAACGGCTCGGTGACGCTCCCGTAGGCGGCCAGCGTGGAGCGGGGCAGCACGTAGGGGTTAACCGCCAGCGCGTACGCCATCTGGGCCGGCGTGAGGGGGTAGGGCCTGGGCCTCATCGGGAACCCCATGTCTGGGACGTAGCAGTAGAGGCACCCCATACTGCAGCCCACGCCCGTGTGGATCGTCATACCGCAGGGCCTGGGGGGCCTGCGGGCGTGGTGGTCCCTCCTCGCCTCCACAGCCTCCCCGGGCGCCAGCCTCCCCTCGAGCCTCCTCGCCGCCCTCACCTTCTCGTCCCACAGCCTGGCGAGGGCCCCCAACCCCGCCACCCCGCGGGGAGCGCGTGGCGGGAAGGCTCTTCAGCCTGCCCCGGCCCGGCTGCCCGGGGGGCGCGTGGCGGGTTGGAGGTGGTCGTGCGCAGGCTCGAGAAGCCGGAGGAGTTCCAGGAGGCCGTGGAGGTCCAGGCTAGCGCCTGGAGGATGGACGACTACCGGGAGGCCGCCCCCGCCCACCTCCTCAGGGGCCTCGCGGCGAACGGCGGCCTGGTCCTGGGGGCCTTCGACCCGGCAACCGGTAGGATGCTCGGCGTCTCCTACGGGTGGCCAGCCTACACGCCGGGGGGCTGGTACTTCTACAGCCACGCCACCGGCGTTAGGGCTGACGTGAAGCACCGGGGCGTGGGGTTCCGCCTGAAGGCCGCCCAGAGGCGGGAGGTCCTGGCGATGGGCCTGAGGCTGGCCCGGTGGACGTTCGACCCGGTCCAGCCCCTGAACAGCTGGTTCAACCTCTCCAAGCTCGGCGTCGTAGTGAGGACCTACCACGTCAACTACTATGGGGAGATACGGGACAGCATAAACAGGGGCATGCCCAGCGACAGGGCCGTCGCGGAGTGGCACCTCGACACGCCCAGGGTCAGGGGGAGGCTGCGCGGCGCCTGCAGGCCCCCGGGCTGGGGCGACCTAGCCGGGAGGGCCACGGTGGTGCTGCCGCGGAGGGGCCGGCTGCCGGGCGAGCCCGAGCTGGACTCGGGGGACCCGCTGCTACTGGTGGCCCTGCCCGGCGACACCGGGAGCCTCGGGCCCGGCGGGATGCTCAGGTGGAGGCTGGCCACGAGGGAGGTGTACACCCGCTACCTCCCGAGGGGCTACCTCCTCCTCGAGAGCGTCCGCGGCCCCGGGGGCCCCTACAACCTGCTGGCCAGGGTCGGGCTCGACGAGGCCCTGGAGTGCGCCGACGTCACCCGGTAGCCCCCACCCAACCCTTAAGGCCGCCCGGGGCCTTGGCGGGTGGCGTGGTGTGAGGGTTTGCTGGAGGGCCTGCAGCCGAGCCTAGACCCCGCCAGGCTGAGGGAGGTCGTAGCCGGGATAGACACCTACCTGGCCGAGAGGGACTCCGTGCGCGAGGAGGCCATACGGCTATCCAGGGAGGTTATAAGGAGGAGCGGCTGGGCGGTCACGGCGGTCCACAAGGGGGACCTCCGCGAGGCGGAGGAGCACCTGGCCGCGGCGGAGGAGGCCGCCCGTAGCCTCCTGGAGAAGACAAGGCCCTACCCCGAGCTCTACTACTCCGGGCTCGTCTACAATGCTGTCAGCGAGTATGTTGAGGCCAGGGTGTTCATGGACCTCATCCTCGGCCGCGGCCTCCCGGGGCCCGGGGAGCTGGGCGTGCCCCCCGTCCCCTACCTGCAAGGGCTAGGGGATGTTGTGGGCGAGCTTAGGAGGCTGGCCTTGGAGAGCGTGAGGCACGGGCTCTTCGAGACCGCCTGGAGGCTGCTCGGGATGATGGAGGCGATCTACCTCGAGCTGAGGGGCCTCGACTACCCGGACGCCCTGGCCCCCGGGGTTAGGAGGAAGGCCGACGCCGCCAGGAGGCTCGTGGACGACACCAAGGCGATGCTGGTGGACATAGAGAACAGGTATAAGCTCATGGAGGAGCTTAGGAGGGCGAGGAGCGGTGGAGGGTGACCCGATAAGCGAGGCGTTCGAGAGGTTCGTCTCGGAGCTATACTGGAGCGAGAGCCTCGAGGAGGCCGAGGAGAAGCTCAGGGACTTCATCGAGAACATGGATGAGGACCTAAGGGAGCTCCTCCTCGAGAGGAGGAGGGAGATCTGCAGGGACCGCGGCCTCGTCTCCAGGACGGGCGTGATGCTGAGCGAGATAGAGCTCAGCAGGGACGAGTTCGAGAGCCTCGAGGACCTAGCCGTCAAGGCGGCGGTCGTCACAGCCCTCGTCAACGCCCTCTTCCTGGTGCAGTGCACCCCCAGCTGGTCGACCATGGGCCCCGGGGAGAAGGCCCGCATACTGGCCCCCCTCTACAGGGCCTCCTACGCCCTCAGGCTGGCGGCGAAGAACAGGGATGCAGCCGAGCCCCTCGTAGACGAGGCCCTCCGGATGGCCCTCATATCCCTGGACCGGGTCGCGGAGGCCGGCCTCCTCGACGAGATGGAGGAGATAGCCCAAGCCTAGCCCCCGGCCGCGATGGCCTGTGAGGTGAGGCGGGCTTCACCGAGGCGCACGCCGGTGGCGAGTGCAGCCGTACCCGAGGCCGCGAGAGCCGGGGGCGGGGGAGGCGGAAGGTTTAAGACACCCGGCGGCCAGCCCCTAGCGCATGGGGAGGGCCCCGCCGTAGCTCAGCGGCAGAGCGCCCGGCTGTAGTGGGACGGGCCCGGCGCCCGCCCCTACCGCGGGCACCGGGTGGTCCGGGGTTCGAATCCCCGCGGCGGGACCAGCGCCTGCGGGGGCGGGGCCCCGCTAGGCCCCACTCTTCCACGCCAGCATCCTAGGAGTCCTCCCCGCGGCAGGCGAGCCCGGAGATCCTCCTAACGGCCTCCAGGAGCTCCCCGGCGCTCGACGCCGCCAGGTAGACCACCCCCTCCCTGCCCGGCGCCGGCTCCTCCACGGCGGCAGCCAGCGTGGAGTCCGGGGGGAGCCCCCCGCCGCTGGGGGCCTCTAGTGTGACCCGCGGTATGGCGAGGCGGTCGAGGGCCTCCTCTACGGGCCTCGAGAGCTTGAGGGCGACCGCCCAGCGGAGGCGCTGGTTCAGCCTGGAGAGCGCCTCGAGGGCCCCGGCGGTGTGCCTGCTCCCCCCGGGCTCGGGGGCCCCGGCCGCTATGACGCCCTGGGAGCCCCTCAGTATGCGGCCGTTCAGGGCTATGATCCTCCCCCGGGGGAGCCGGGGGGCGGGGGAGTAGGCGAGGTTGGAGCCCACCTCCGGCACGACGCTCTCCAGGCAGGGGGTGGAGAGCAGCTCCTCCAGCACGGCCCGGTACACCTCCATGTGGAGGTCCGAGCCCGCCGGGCAGAGGACCGCCCTACACTGCTCCTCGCGGCCCCGGCAGAACCTAGACTTTAGCGTCAGCTCGTTCACCAGGAGCCAGAGGGCGTCCTCCGCGCCGGCCTCGAGGAGCCTCACGGCCCTGTCCACGGCGTCGTCCAGGATGTCCTCGTCGCCCACCTCGGCCAGCAGCCTCGTATAGTAGTACCCCTGATCCTTGGAGAGGTACCTGTGGACCATGGGCTGGCTGACCCCTAGGAGCTTCGCTATCCCGTACTGCCCAAGCCCCCTCCCCCTCAGCCTCCAGGCGAGGAGGCCCCTGAGGTTCGGGAGGATCTGGCGGGCGGCGTACTCGTGGGGCGTCATGCCAGCCGACACTCCAGCCCCCCAATGTGGGGCGGCGCACCTGTGCGAGCGTAAAACCGCTAGCCAGTCAGCGCCCCTCAGGGTGAGCCCGGCCTGGCCGCTAGTGTTGTAGCCTGCAGGGCCTCGTGGAGCAGGCTCAACGAGCCCCTGGGAATGCCGGTGAGCGCCGAGTGCACGGTGGAGGGCCGGGTCTCCGGCTACGGCGACGTCGCCTCGCTGGCGTCGCAGGCGGCGTCGAGGCTGGCCAGGCTCCTGGGCGTGGGCATCGAGCTGGAGGGCCTCGCCGGCTGGGAGTTCATAGGGGGCAGGTTCAACCTCTACACCTACACCACCCGGGCCCCCAGGGGCGTGCTCAGGGTGGTGGAGGCCGGCGGCTACCCGATTGGGGTCTACGCCGCCCTCCCGGCGGGCGCGGCCCCCGGCGCTGGCCCCGGCTGGCGGGCCTCCGAGGATGGCGCCATGGGCCCCGTGTACCTCAGGCGCCCCCCGGAGGAGCCCGGCTCCGACGACGCCCCTCCGGGGCAGAGGTTCATACCCAGGATGGTGGTCTACGCCGTCGAGGGCGTCCCCAGGGTGGACCCCGGCGGCTGGAGGCTCTCCGTGGAGGGGAGCGTGGAGGAGCCGGCCACCTATAGTCTCGAGTCCCTCTCCCAGGGCCTCCGGGGCGTCCGGGGCGACTTCCACTGCGTCACCGGGTGGAGCGTCCGCGGCCGGCTCTGGGAGGGCGTGCCCCTGGCGGACCTCCTAGCC
>JALSQL010000120.1 GCA_026985435.1 Acidilobaceae archaeon | reverse complement strand
GATAGCGGTCTTAGCCCCCGTCGCCACCACGACCTCGTCCGGCCTAACGTCGGAGCCGTACCTGCCGTTCAGGTAGTCCGCTATCGCCTCCCTAAGCTCGGGTATGCCAGCGGTCTCCGTGTAGCCGGTGAAGCCCTCGTCCAGGGCCCTCTTGGCGGCCTCGCGTATATGCTTCGGCGTCGGGAAGTCGGGCTGGCCTATCCCGAAGCTTATCACCCGCCTGCCCCTCGAAGCGTACTCCCTGGCGAGGGCCAGGAAGTAGAACGCCGTCTCCCCCTCGATGCTCCGTATAGCCTCGCTCACCTCTAGAGTGGGCGAACCCATCCCTGAAGCCCGCGGCGCCCCGGGGATACCGAGGGATTAAACCCTCGGAGCCAGCCGCGTACAGGGGCGGCACGAAGTGCCCGCCAGGAAGCTAAAGGTGACTATCAGGCGGTTCCGGGCGCACACGCTCAGCCTGGGGGGCGTTGAGCTGGGGGCCCTGAGGCTGGAGGAGGAGAGGGCTGTGGAGGCCTCGGGCGACCCTATAGACGTTATGGTGAGGGTCGCCGAGGAGGAGGGGAGAACCTCGAAGTGGGACTACGTGGAGGTGGTAGTGGACGACGGCGAGACGAGGAGGGTCTGGGGCGCGGGCCCCAGGTACACGTGGAGCCGTCCCCTCTCCTACAGGCCAGAGCCCCTACTACGGGTCGGCATAGTGAGGAGGGCCCACATGAGGAGGGCGCTCGAGCAGCAGGCCGGCGAGGGCTCCGAGCCCAGCGGGGGGGAGCCCGCTGCCTTCAGGGTGGACCTGCAGGGCGTGGAGTGGCACATCCCCCAGACCCGGGGCCTCTACGTCTTCGAGGGCAAGGCCCAGCTCTCCGATGAGGGGGAGGACGTGGAGCTTGTGGCGGTAGAGACCCCCTCGGGTGTGAGGCTTCTCAGGCCCTCCCCCGCCTCTTCGCGTAGGCAGAGATCCTCCTAACCTCGGACTCGACCAGCTCGAGGATCTCGTGGGGGTGCACCCTCTTGAGGTGGAGGTAGAGACCCCTCCTCGTGTAGGGCCCCCTTCCGCAGAGGCTGCAGTATAGAACCCTGTCCCGGGGCTCGGCTACGCGGAGGGCAACGTTCACGACCGCCTCCCGGTAGAGCCTGGAGAGTATCCTGGGGCTGAACGCGTCGGGGTCCTCGAGGCCCGCCGCCAGCCTGGCCACGTACTCCACGATCCTGGCCTCCAGGTAGCCGCTGCCCGTCGCGCCCACCGGGGGTGCTTGGTTGGGCGGGCGTTAAAGGGCGGGCTGGCGCCACCGTCCCACTGGAACGGGCCGTATTCTAGCTGTAACGGATATATCGGCTGCCTCACATCTCAAGCCGTGCCACCCTACCGGGGTGGTTGGAGGGCCGGTCGTTATGGCGCGTGTGTTGGAGGGGAGCTGAGGGTAACCCTCCCCTCCGAGCTGTACGTGAACGTGCCCGTGGCCGAGGCCCTGCTGGACGTTGTCGCCAGGGAGGGTGCGGGCTCCCTCCTGCTCGCCTGGGACGACGCCGCCCGCTTCATTGTGGGCGACGTATCCGGGGAGCTCAGGTCAGCCGGGGTCGACGTTGTAGAGTACCACGTGGAGGGCGGCTGCGGGGGCCTAGGCTACCCCGCGGCCAGGGCCCGGGAGCTGGCCGGGGCCCTCGAGGCCTCGGGGGCGGAGCTACTGGTAGGCCTCGGGTCCGGCTGCCTGCTGTCGCTCGCGAAGCTCGCCTGGCTACTCCGCCACAGGCCCACCCTGGAGCCCGGGCGGATCCTGCCCGGGGCCAGGCTCGGCGTGCGGGGTGCCAGGCCCAAGCTGGTGGCGGCTCCCATCGGGGGCGCCGGGAGGGAGGTCGACAACGCGGCCGTCTTGGAGGAGGAGGGGAGGGCGCTGGCCGTGATCACCCCCGAGATAGTGCCCTCCTA
>JALSQL010000119.1 GCA_026985435.1 Acidilobaceae archaeon | reverse complement strand
TAGGCCACGGCGGCCGGCACGATCCCCACACTGTAGCCCCCAATGTGGGCCCTCCAGGTTAGCTCGGCGTCGTCGGCGGTGGTGCTAGTTGGCAGCCCGCCGATGGATTCGAGCATCCCCCTCTCAACCATGAGGGCCGCACCGTTCAACCCGCCTAGGGCCCCCACGGCGCTCTCGGCCACCCTGACGGTTAGTGCTAGTATTAGGTAGCCCACCAGCCGGAAGGCCCCCGCCACCATCCTCGCCCAGGCGCCCGGCCTGTCGGGCTTCCAGAGGAGGATGAGCCCGTTCGCCGCCGAGTAGCCCAGGCTGCCCATGGCGTGTAGGATCTTCTCGGCATACCTCCCCTCTAGGACCGTGTCGGAGTCGAGTATGAGCACGTAGTCGAACCTCCACCCCCGGAGGGGGCCCCTGAGGGCGGCGTTCACCATGCCAGCCTTGCCTGTGTGCTGGTGGAACCTTGCTAGCATAACCCGGACGCCCGAGGGCAGCCTGTAGACAGCCAGGTCGAGGCTCCCGGTGGAGCCCGCGGATTCAAGGACGCCGCCCTGTCTCTCCACAACACTGGCCGCCGCCTGTATTGTACCATCGCTCGACGCGTCGTCCAGCACCGCAACGACCACGGGCTTCACCGTTTGGGCAAGCGCCGACCGCAGGGCGTGGCCGACGGTCGACGCGGCATTCCTGGCCGGTATGAGGACCGCGTACCTGGCCGTTGAGACCCTACCCGCCCGCTTAGCCAGCCCCGGCTGGCCGGCGACGAGGCCCAGGCGCCCGCTCCTCCGAGCGGTGCATACAACGGCCGCGAATGGCAGCCAGATGGTGTACGCTAGGAGCCTGGCCGCGCCGAGCGCCCTGCTACCCTCGATTAGCCCCCTCGGGGCCAGCGCTATCCTCGCGTGGGGCTGCACTACTATCTCAACCCTCGCCGGGGGGTAGACGCTCACGAGGAGCCTCCCGCCGCTCCAAGAGTAGCCCGGCCTGGGCGCGGATATGGCCCCATAGAGCCTGGGGGCTGCCCTCCCGTCAACCAGCACCTCCTCCACCATGGAGGGTGCGAGCCCGTTCACCTCGATCGTGATTGGTACACGCCACACGCGGCCGCCTGGAGGCTGGCCGTCGTAGTCCACGTTCACAACAACCCTGTCCCCCTCGATTCTGGCCTCCACCCTCGCCCGGCTAGCCTCGGAGGCGTAGGAGTACAGCTCCCCCGGGGTCGTGATCCACACGAGGCCCTGGTACCCCTCCAGCAGCCCCGCAGTGTAGTCCACGGCCTCCAGCAGGTCTCTGGGGCTCCTCCAATCGTAGGATGTGGCGTGCGTGTAGAGCACCACAACGCCCCCATCGACGAGAGCCGCCCGGAGGGCCGCCTGGAGGGCGGGCTTCCATGGCAGGCTGCTAGAAGCTTTCACCGTGAATCCGACCCTCCAATACGCCTCGCCCGCCCTAGGCTTCCAGGGGGGCTCGGGGACCGTCGTCATGAAGACTCTGACCCCGCGCTCCTCGAGGGCGTGGACCTCGCCTCTCCCCGCCTTCCCGAAGGGCTCTATGTAGGTTAGCACGCGGTAGCCGGTGATGTTCCCCTCTATGTCTTCTATGCTCCCCAGGTAGTCGGCCGCGCTCCTGGGCGGCCTGGCGTGGAGCCTCGAGTGGGAAGCCACCTCCCACCCGTAGCGGCTGGCTAGTGTTCCGCAGAGCCTCCATCCCCCGCTGCAGTTGCCGGAGCCGCAGTATGTTATCACACCCACCACCAGCCTCATCCAGGGGTACCTCCCTGTTACCCTCTCTACTAGGAGGCCCTGATAGTTCTCGAACCACCTCCCGGGATCTGCGATGCTGTCTGGGAGCCTCTTGGACAGCGCCGGGTCTACGGTGAAGTCGTCAACCCTGAAGATGAAGGCTGCCAGGGCCCCGTTGTAGTACCTAGCC
>JALSQL010000118.1 GCA_026985435.1 Acidilobaceae archaeon | reverse complement strand
AGCCAGAGGGCGGCGTCCCGCGCCCTCTCGCCGGCCCACGCCACCCTAACCATGTACTCCCAGCCAGCCCTCACGGTGAGGGGCCTGGGCGGCCCGGCTAGCTCCCCCGGGCTCCTCCAGCCCCCCACCCACACGCCTAGGGGCGCCCCGCGCTGGTCGAGGAGGGGGCTCACGTGCAACCCGGCGGCCCTCGGGGGCGAGGTGGCGCCCAGCGCCTCCACCCCCCGGGCTATGAGGGTCTTAACAGGCTTGTAGCTGAACCCCCGCAGGCGCCAGCCCCTGCGTGGAGTCACGCGTATCAAGATGCACCCGGCCCGGACGCCCTCGAGGGCCCCCACAAGCTCCCCTGGGTCGCCGAGCACGCCAGGAACCCGCCCCGGGGGGCTCTCTCCCCCGCCACTGGCGTCGCCCACGCCAGGCCACCCGGAGCATGGCCCAGCCATGCCCTGCAGGCTGGCCGTCCACGGGCCCCCGGCCTCTTAGGGGACTTAAAGGGTGGAGGGCAGCCTAGCCCACGGGCACACCCTACGGTAGGCGCAGCTCCTGCATTGCGAGCCGCCGTGGCCCGGCCTCGGCGGCACGGGCTCGGCTAGGGCCCTGCGTAGCCCGCGGAGCGCCCGGAGGGCCGCCGCCCGGGCGGCTCGGGGGACCCTCCGGACCTCGAGCTGCGAAACTATGTAGGCCTCGAAGGGGCGCCTGTACTGGTCCTCGGCCATGATGGCGTATAGTGCGGCCTGCGCCTCCTGGTGGCCCCCGCCTCCCCAGGCGCCCCTAGCCTTCACCTCCAACACGGCGCCGGCCCCGCCCCGGCCGGGCTCGACGAGGTAGTCCACCCTACCGTACACCCGGAGCCGGGGCGAGTAGAGGCGGGCCTCCGCAACTAGGTGGCCCACGTGGCCGAGGGCCTCTGCGAGCAGCGAGGCCTCGAGGGGGCTCAGGGTGTACTCTACCTCCACGTGCGGGGGCGCCCGGAGGGGCGGGCCGTTCCAGGATAGCCAGGCGTAGGCAGGGCACCAGAGGTACTCCTTCACCAGCACCGCGGGGAGCGGCCCCTCGTAGGCGCCGCGGGGGCTAGGCGTCGGGCTAGAGGGTAAGCCCCGACCCGAGCGCCCGGGGGCCTCCGAGGTGGACCGCATCCCTGAAGACCCCCTCCGGCAGGGTTAGGACTAGCACGCGGTCGGTGGCGGGGTCCATGAGTCTCGCCGCTATCTCGAGGGTCCTCCTCCGGAGGCCGCGGTAGGCCCGGGGGTGGATGTAGACGCTCCTCTGCACCCTCGAGTAGCCCAGCCTCTCGAGGGCCCGGGCGAGCCTGAGCCTCCTCGAGTCATCGCTTATATCGTAGGCCACGAGTATGACGGCCAACCGGGCTACACCCCCAGGCGGGGCCTCCAGGGTGAGCCCTCCCGGAGGCTCCTAGCCAGCCCCCAGGCCGAGCGGCGTATCGCCTCCTCGAGCGTCTCGCCCGACCTGGGTAGCTTCGAGTGGAGCGCCTCGGCCCAGGCCGAGGCTAGGACCGACCTGCTCTCATGGTCCAGCAGGCCCTCGGCCATGGACGGCCTAAACCCCCGGGCTAGGAGGCGGGCTAGGAGCCTCTCCACCGCCCAGCGGAAGGCCTCCATGAAGTCTAGGGTGAGGCTGGGCCTCCCGCTCCTCTCGTGGTGCATGAAGCCTATGTAGGGGTTGAGCCCCGCCACGCGGAGGGCGGCATGGGAGACGCCGCGGAGGAGCGCGTAGAGGAAGTCCAGGGCAGTGTTCACCGGGTCGCCGCCGCGGGGCCTCCTCCCGGGGAATCCCAGGTCGGGCGGCACGAGCCTCGAGGCGTAGAGGCCCCAGTAGAGCCTGCCGAGCCTGGCCTCGGCGGAGCGGAGCTCCTCGATGGTTGAGGCGCTGGCCACCAGCGTCGAGACCCCATCATCCAGGCCGTAGGAGG
>JALSQL010000117.1 GCA_026985435.1 Acidilobaceae archaeon | reverse complement strand
CCTAGAGGTCGCGGCCAGGAGCGTCTACATCTCGGGCACAGCAACCCTGCTCTCTAGCCTCTGGAGCCTCCCGCTCGCCTACGCCATGGCGTCCAGGCGGGGGCTCCGGGGCCTCGCCTCTGCGCTCGAGGGGCTAGTCGGAGTGCCGACTGTGCTGGTCGGCCTGCTCCTCTACATGCTGCTCAGCAGGCGGGGGCCCCTGGGCTTCCTCGGCCTCCTCTACACGCCGACCGCCATAATAGTCGGGGAGGCCGTGCTCGTGACCCCCCTGGTCTCCGCCGTGGCCTACAGGAGCCTGGCGGGGGCGCTCGAGACCTACGGGGAGCTAGCCCTAACCCTCGGCGCCTCGGAGCGGCAGGCCGCCATCGCCGCCCTGAGGGAGTCCCTGGGCGGGGTGGCGGCGAGCCTGGTGATGGGGTTCTCGAGGGCCATCGGGGAGCTCGGCGTCGCCCTCATGGTGGGGGGGAACATACGGGGCTACACGAGGACCATAACAACCGCCATAGCCCTGGACGTCTCGATGGGCGAGTTCGGCGAGGCCCTAAGGCTGGGGGGCGTCCTAGTTGCGATACTCCTAGCGGTGGCCGCCCTCTCGAGGCTGCTGGCGCGGGGTGGCTAGCCAGGTGATAAGGCTGGCGGGCGTCTGGTACTCCTACCCGGGGGGCAGGGGCTGGGCCCTCAGGGGTGCTACCCTCGAGCTGCCCGAGCGCGGCGCTACCGTGGTGGTCGGCCCAAACGGGGGCGGGAAGACTACCCTACTCAAGGTGGCCGGCCTCCTCTACAGGCCCCAGCGGGGCAGCGTCGAGGCGTGGGGCTCCAACCCCTGGAGTAGCCGGGGGACCCTCCTCGAGGCGAGGAGGAGGGTCGTCTACGTCCACGAGAGGCCCATCATGCTCCGGGGGAGCGTGCTCGACAACATAGCGTACGGCCCCCGCATCCGCGGGGCCTCGAGGGGCGAGGCCGAGGCTAGGGCGAGGCGGGCCGCCGAGCTTGTCGGGGTGGACCACCTGCTCGGGGCGAGCGCCCGCCAGCTCTCAACGGGGCAGGCCCAGCTGGTGGCCCTGGCTAGGGCCCTCGCCGTCGAGCCCCGGGTGCTCCTCCTGGACGAGCCCCTCGCCCACCTCGACTTCGACACGAGGCGGCGGGTGCTGGGCATGCTGGAGCGCCTCTCCAGGAGGATAGGCGTGGTTGTCGCCACGCACGATCTCCACGCTGCGAGGCGGCTGGCTGGCAGGCTGGTCGTCGTCGAGGACGGCAGCCCGAGGATCGCGGACCCCGCCTCCGTGCTCTCGGACGCCTAGGGGGAGGCGCGTATAACGTGCGGTGTTTTGAGCTTAATAGTTAGCACCCGGCGCCGCCCCCGCTGGGTGCTCGTGCATGAGCGGCGAGGTCTGGGACGCGCCCAGGATCAGGGTGGAGCCGCCGGGGCCCAGGGCTAGGGAGGTGCTGGAGAGGGACTCTAGGCTGCTTATGCAGAGCTTCGTGCGGTGGTACCCCCTCGTGATAAAGACCGGGCGGGGCGCCGTCGTGGAGGACGTGGACGGTAACAGGTACATAGACTTCAACAGCGGGCTCGCCGTCCTCAACGTGGGCCACCTCCACCCCAGGGTGGTCGAGGCGATTAGGGGGCAGGCGGGGAAGCTCCTCCACTACAGCCTGACCGACTTCTACTACGAGGAGGCCGTCCTCGGGGCCGAGAGGCTGCTCAGCGTCGCCCCAATCCGGGGCGCCAGGGTGTTCTTCGCCAACAGCGGCGCGGAGACGGTGGAGGGCGCCCTCAAGATTGCGAGGGGCCACTTCCGCGGCGGCAGACAGTACATCATAGCCTTCCTCGGCGCCTTCCACGGCCGCACCATGGGGGCCCTCAGCCTCACCGCCAGCAAGCCCGTGCAGAGGAGGGGCTTCAGTCCCCTGGTGCCGGGTGTGGTGCAC
>JALSQL010000116.1 GCA_026985435.1 Acidilobaceae archaeon | reverse complement strand
CAGCTGCTCTCTGCTGGTATGCCAGCGCTCCACAGCTCCCTCTTGAGGAGCTCCCTGACCGCCGTCCTTATCACCTCGCTCCTGCTGCTATAGCGGCCTGCCCGCACGAGCTCCTCTATCCCCTCGACGTAGATATCCGGCATCTTTACTGTAACTAGCCTCACGCCATTACACCCCGTGGCGCCCTCTGGGGCGCAAAGCATTTAAGGGGGGCCGCAGCGTATCACGGCGCCAAAAATGCATGACAGATATATCCCACATAATCACCTCCCGGTATGGTTTGGAATAAGTCTCCCACATCATTTTACGCCCCAGTACGCCTACCAGTTTCCAGGAGGTTAACACAATCCCCCACACCATCCAGGCTATACCTGGATGGCACGCAGTCGGGCTCCACGCCATAGAGCCTCAGGGCCGAGGCCGTCGTAGGCCCTATCGCAACCACCCTAAACCCGCTGGGGGGCAGCCTGGGCGCCAGTAGCCTCGCCGTGGACGGGCTAGTGAATGCCACGTAGTCGACCACCCCCTCCTCCAGCAGCCGCAGGGCCCTACGCTCCATGCCGGTCTCCACGAGCCTGTATACGATAACCTCCACCAGCTCCACACCCGAGGCCTCCAGGGCCGCCCTCAGGCCCGGGCCCGCGGGGTCTCCTCGTAGCCACGCAACCCTCCCAGGGCCCAACCGGGAGATTGCCAGGCCCAGGTGCCAGCCGGTGTGCTCTCGGGGGACAAGCCCTACCCTAGCACCCAGCACCTTCTCCACAGCCCGCGCAGTAGCGGGCCCCACGGCCGCCGCGGTGCTCCCACCGAGCGCCTGGAGGGCTCCGGGGTCGCCGTGGCTCCGCGCGTCGAGCACTATCATCCTCGGCGTCCTAGGGCTCGTGAACGCTACAACATCCGAGCCCGCTGCCGCCGCCACGGCGCGGGGGTACGACCCCGACAGGGGGATCGCCGCGTGGAGCGGCACCCAAACCGTGGAGCAGGGGCCGAGGAACCCGGGGGGCGGGTCCGGGCCTAGCAGGAGCACCCTACACCCGCCGCCCTCCCCCAGACCTCTCGCCTCCACCTAGCTGCACCCCCCGCTATGACGACCGCCGGCCCCCTGGCCTCGACCGCGCCCCCGGCAAGCTCCCCCGCCGTCGCGTCGACCACGCGCTCGCCCTCCATATAGGCCCTCTCAACCACTACGACAGGCATCTCCGGGTCCACCCTAGCCAGCGCCCTCCCAACCCCTGCCAGCCTCCTAGCACCCATGAGCACGGCGACGCTGTCAGCCGCCCTAGCCAGCGCCTCCAGCCTGCCGGGGTCCGTGGGCGACCCGCCAGCCCTCGTGGCTGTCGCGACCGCGAACACGCTAGAGAACCCCCGCCCCGCGAGCGGGGCCATCGCAACGGCCGCGGCCGCGGTGAAGCTCGGCACGCCCGGCACCACGCCGCACCGCACACCCCTAGCCGCTAGGTGGGCGCACTCCTCCTCGCCCCTACCGTATGTCAGGGGGTCGCCGCCGTGGAGCCTCACAACCAGGCCCCCGCCCGACGCGAGCTCGGCGAGTAGGTCGTTGATCTCGCCCTGGCTCGCCGCGTGGGCCCCGGGCGCCTTGCCAACATAGTACAAGCCCGCGCCGGGCCGGGCCCTCGAGACAAGCGCCGGGTCAACCAGCCTATCGTAGACGAGGGCGTCGGCAGCCCTCACGAGGAGCAGCCCCCTCACCGTCGCCAGATCCCAAGCCCCAGGCCCCGCGCCAACGAGGTAGACTCCCCCACCACGCCCCACGCCCTGGAGGGCTCTGCTCAGGCTCTCCCAGGCGTCTCCAACGAGAGCGTCCACCACAGCCCCCGGGCCCGGGAGGCCTAGAAGGCCCGCCAGCCGCTCCGCCCTCTCGAGGGTCTCCCCGCTAACGGGTATGCACCGGGCCACACCGCAACCCGGGAAGCCCGAGCCG
>JALSQL010000115.1 GCA_026985435.1 Acidilobaceae archaeon | reverse complement strand
CCGGCCCAGCCTCGATCACCACCAGCACACGCCGCCACCGTAGACTACTCCGCAGCCCGGGGGAGAGGGGGGTGGAGGGCCCGTGTGACGGGCGTATCACCAGCCGGGGGCCAGTGGGGGCCGCCTGGGCTTCCGGGCCACGAGCCCTAGGCTCCTCGGGTCCCACCTCACACCCTCGAAGCCGGCCTCGCGGAGGAGCCGCGCTACCCGCCCCGGCAGGGCGAGGCCCCGAAGCCGGCCCGGCTCGCCGGTGTAGTGGTATAGCACCCCGCCGGGGCGGAGTAGGGCGTAGAGCCTCCTGTAGAGGTCTAGCGTGTAGAGGCTGCTCGAGGTCTTGGTGAAGCGTGGGGGGTCATGTATTACCCTATCATAGAAGCCCTCGGGCAGCTCCCACACGACGCTCGACGCGTCGCCGAGTAGGACCGCGACCCTATGGTCCGCGAGGCCCCTGCTCCACGGGTTCCTCTCCGCGAGCCAGAGCACGTTCTCGTCAACCTCAATCGTGTGGACTACGCTGGCGCCCCTGCGCAGCGACGCTATAGCAGTATAGCCCAGGCCCGTGCACACGTCTAGGACCCGGTGCCCCCTCCTAACCCTGGCGGCCGCCACCTTCGAGAGGGTGTCCCGCCAGGGGTCTGTACCGCTAACCCGGTGCATGTGTATACCGTCAATCTCCAGCGTGGGGGGCGCGCCCGGCTGGGTCGGCACCAGCTTGTAGTAGTGGCCAGCCCTAACCTCGGCGACCCTCCACGAGCCCCTCTCCAGCACGAGTATCCGCCTCCCACCAGCCATGCCCGGGGGCGGCGGGGGCAGGCCTGGCGGGGGCTCGCCCCAGGGCTCCAGCACGGCCTCACCGCGTGGCTCGAAGTGGTAGACCTCCAGCACTTGGGGCGCCCCTCCCAGGGCGGGCCCGGGGGGCGGGAGCGTTATAGCTCCCCGCCGCCCCCGCGGGGCCGGGAGGTGGCTTCAGGGTGCCCCTCACGGCCAGCGTGAAGGACTATATGAGCTCCCTGCTGCACACGGCCCCCGCCGGGGTAATGCTGGACCACGTGATGAACGTGATGACTAGGCTCCACGTGAGGCACGTGCCCCTAGTGGAGAACGGGAGGATAGTGGCGGTTGCCACGCCCGAGGACGTCCTCCACCAGCTCCTCGACCAGGGCGGGCCGGCGCACGTCGAGCTCAGGGTGGCGGAGAGGCCGATACCTGTAGTCGAGCCGCTCGCCTCGGTGGCGGAGGCTGCCAGGGCCATGTTCAACGCGGGCGTCGACTTCGCCATAGTGGGCAGCCTGGAGGCGCCCCGGGGCATAGTGAGCAGCAGGGACGTGGTGCGGGCGGCGAGGAGCGAGTTCAGGGACCTCTCGGTCTCGGAGCACATGGACGACCCCCCGCCATCCACGGCGCTGGACGCCTCCATAGTGGACGCCGCGAGGGCCATAGCGTCGGCCACGATAGACCACGGCTTCCCCGCGAGGCACGTGGTGGTGGGCGAGGACGGGCTGCCGATAGGCGTTGTGAGCGTCAGGGACATAATCTACTACGCCACGGCTAAGGGCTCCATAGAGGGGCGCGTGACCGACATAATGAGCCCACACCTCTACTACCTCGACCCATCGTCGAGCATAGCAGAGGCGGTGGAGGAGATGGCCGAGAGGGACGTGAGCTTCCTGCCGGTAGTCTACAAGGCCCGCGTGCTGGGCGGGGTCTACGAGTACACGATAGTGAAGGTCGCCGCGAGGGTGGGCCCGCGGTGACCCTCAAGATACTAGTCGTCGGGCTCCGCACAATAGACTCGGGCAAGACGACCCTAGCGGCGAGCCTCGCGAGGGCACTACGCAGGGAGGGCTTCGATGTCGTAGCGCTAAAACCGATAGGTAGCGTGGAAGCCTGGCTCCACCCGGAGGCCCTCAGGTGGAGCGCAGAGAGGGGTTTCGTGGTAACCCCCGACGCCCTGAGG
>JALSQL010000114.1 GCA_026985435.1 Acidilobaceae archaeon | reverse complement strand
TTCTTCAGCGTGGCCCCCAACTACTACCTCTTCAGCGTGGCGCAGCTGCCAGTGGACACGTCGGGCTAGGGGAGTATGGCCTCGGCCTTCCTGTCTATGGCGTGGATGGGGGGTAGCTCCGAGACCCGGCTGGCGGTTACGGTGGCGACTATGGCGTGCTCGTCGGGCAGGTAGTCCCAGCCCTCCCCGCCGCCGGGGAGGTGGGGGGGCTCGACCCCCTCCTCCAGGTAGTAGTACACCTCCATTGTCACCCCCTCTGGGGTCCAGTATATGCGTAGCCTGTCCGCCCGGAGGTCGCTGCCCTCGAGGGCGTAGAGCTCCATCTCGATGGCCGGGGTGTCCGGGTCGAACTCTAGCATCTCAAGCTCGAAGCGCCCGCTGGCCCGGAGCCTGCGGAGCACGGGCTCCACTATGCCCCTCCACGCCTCGACCCCGTAGTATACGAGCTCCTCGAAGACCCCGACGGCCTTATGCTCCCGCCTCACGCGCAGGCGGTCGGCCCACTCGCCTATGAGGCCCCGGTAGTCGGCGACGACGTCCAACACTATAGCGGCGAGCTCCTCCGCGCTCACGCCGAGCCTCTCGGCGAGCTCCTCCAGCCCCCGGGCGGTCTTGGGGTCAAGCCTGACCTCGACGCTGGTGCTCTCCTCGGCCATCCGGTCCACCCCGAGCTTAGCGCGTAGCCTGGAGGGCTAGCGTTTAATAACCTGCCACGCCACCGTAGCCAGGGAGGGGTGCGCCTAGGGTATGCCTAAGAAGAGGCAGAACAGGGGCAGGCACAAGGGCTCCAAGGGCAAGACCAGGGTCATACAGTGCGACAACTGCGGCAAGCTGGTCCCCGAGGACAAGGCCGTCTGCGTGACCAGGATGTACAGCCCCGTGGACCCGCAGCTCGCGAGGGAGCTGGAGAAGAAGGGGGCGATAATAACGAGGTACCCGGTGACCAAGTGCTACTGTATAAACTGCGCGATACACTACGGCATCATAAAGATTAGGAGCAGGGAGGAGAGGAAGCCCAGGCCGAGGATAGAACTCTAGCCTACGGGTACACGACGAGCCGGCCCCCACCGCTCCTCTTGGCTTTCCCGAGGAGCCTCGCGGCGAGCCTCCTAGTGGGGGTCCCATGGTAGGCCTCACGCCTGCTCCTGGCCGGCCTGCCCGTCACAAGGCCCCACACAGCGACGGCGGTGGCGCTAACGCCCGCCTCCGCCTCCAGCCTCTCGAGGATCTCCCTCAGGTCGGCCTCGAGCTCGCGGGGCTCCACCAGGGGGAACTCGAGCACCGCCTCCTCCGTGCCCCTCTCCCAGTCGAGCCCGTATACTACGACGCCCCCCCACCTGCTGGCCAGCCTCTCCACCAGGCTGGAGAGGAGACCCGTGGCCTCGTTGGGGCTCCACTCGCTCCAGCCCCTCCTCTCGACCTCCTCCCCGAACCGGTCGAGGTCCACTATGACCACGGTGCCCTCTACAGGCCTCGCCACCGGGTTGTGCCCCGCCCCTGACACCCGCCCCCACCGCTGCCCGGCCGACACCGGGGGCTCGGGCGGGCTCTCGCAGCGGGGCCGGCTAGGGTGTGGGGCCGCGTGGGGGGTTAGCTCTTTCGCCGCGGCGAGCTTTTATCTCGCACCACGCGGGGGCCTCTGGGGGGCTAAGGGTTGGCCGTCGACCCCAGGAAGGTGCTGCCGACCAAGATAAACCTGATACGCCTGCGCCGCGAGGTTAAGATGATACAGAGGATACGGAAGGTCATGGAGGAGAAGAGGGAGGTGCTGCTCCACTACATCAAGAGCGCGGCGGAGGAGTATAACAGGTACCAGGGCGAGGTGTTCAGGTCGCTCGACGGCATGTTCAGGGACTACTACGTGGGCGTCGCGGCCGAGGGCGTTGAGAGGGCGTGGGACTACGCCAGCGTCGCCCCCGAGAGCCTGGAGGTCGAGGTCGGGACGAGGGTCCTCTTCGCCGTTAAAACCCCGACCTTCAGGCTCGTGGAGGGCAGCGCCTCCAAGCCCGCCCTGCCCGGCAGCGTGCACCCCAGGCTACCCCTAGCCTACAGGGAGGCCTACGGCCTCCTCCCGAAGCTGCTCAAGATGCTGGAGTACGAGGAGGCCCTAGCCCTCCTCATAGACGAGCTGCGGGAGACCCAGAGGCTCATAAACGCTATGGACTACGTTATAATACCGAGCTACGAGCGGGCCATAAAGTTCATCAAGAGCGTCCTGGACGAGCGGATGAGGGAGGACTTCATAAGGCTGAAGATGCTCAAGAAGAAGCTAGAGGAGAGGGGGGCATCCATCCAGACGGGCAGGCCGGAGCAGGAGGCCCAGGCGCCCCCCGCAGGGTAGCCCGCAGCGCCGCTAGGGTAGCAGCAGCCCGGCCGCCAGCAGCACCCAGGCGCCCACGAACAGCGCCGCCAGGAGGCCGCGGGGGCTCGCGTTCCAGATGGCCTTCGCCAGCCTGACTGCGAGCAGGGCGGTGGCGGCCACCGCGAAGGCGCCCAGCAGGGCCAGCCCGGCGAGGGTCAGAGCGTAGCCCAGGTCTATGCCTGGCCCGTGCACCAGCCCGTGGAGCGCCCCCGCTATCCTGGCCAGGTCAGCCTGCGACATACCCGGCTACACCCCCTCACCCCACACTATATTCCCTCCCGGGGCTCCTAGCGGGGGTCACGGGCGGTGATAGGGGGGTCTCACCGGCCCGCGCCGGTGATGATGGTTAAAAGCGTCGAGCCCTACGCGCTGTGAGAGGGGCCAGGACAGCTGAGGCGGCCTGGGCGGTGAGGACCCCGGACCCCTAGACCCCCCTGGGGGATGGGGACACACGAGCGTGCCGAGCCCGGCGGGGTGCGGGTGTTGAGGCCCCTCTACGGCCAGGGGTTCTTCAACGTGTGCGCTGGGGGCGTGATATGGTACACCATAGTATTCGACTACGAGGACCGGGAGGCGCTCTACAGCAGGCTCCTCCGCGACCCCCGGCTGGCGGGGGAGGAGGTGGCGACGCTCAGGGCTAACATGCAGCGTTTCCTGGACGAGGAGAGGATACTCGTTAACGGCTCCGAGACCCGGGCGAGGGTGCTCCACGTCTACATAGACACCCGGGGGGAGAGGAGGAGGGCGACCGCCGTGTTCACGGTCGAGATACCCTTCAGGCCGCGCCCGGGGAGGAACGTCTACGAGGACTACTACGAGCCCGAGAGGGCGGAGTACCCCTACACGGTGACCTGGACCCTGCCACCCTGCGCCTCGATAGTCAGCTACGAGATGCCCGGCAGGGCGTCGATGCCCTCGCCGAGCGTGCTCGAGGTCCGGGTAGACGCGGGCGCCAGGATCAGGGGCTACGAGTCCCTAGTATTCGACCTCTCCAACTGCCAGCCCCACCATACCCCCCACCCCCACCCCTAGCTGCCCCGGGTGGGCCTCCAGGCCCACCGTGTAGGCGGGCGTGTACCTCCTAGCCATCCTAGCTATCCTCTCGAGCCTCCCGTGGGGGAGCCCGCTCCACCTCAGGAGCCTCGCTATGCTCTCGAGCCTCTCGATCGTGGCCTCCCCAGGCCTCCCCGCGACGAGCTCCCCTGCGAGCATGTCGAGCAGCGACGCGGCGAGCCTCAGGAGGCCAGCCTTCCTCGGGCTCTCCCTGGCGTAGCTGGAGGCCATCCTCCTATACCGGGCAGCCTCCTCCCCGGCGATCACCGAGAGCGCCAGCTCCCCAGCCAACACGCGCACCCCCACCGGGCCCCTGCAGCGCTGGCCCGGTGTAGGCAGCGCGGGCGGGTGATACCCCGGTAGCCCCCCGGCCGGCTAGCTGGCGCCCCAGCCCAGCCCGGAGGGGCTGACCGTGTACTCGCCGGTGCATATGCCCCTCTCCACGCACTCGGCGAAGGAGGGGCCGTCGAGGAGGGCCCAGGCGGCCCCCCGCTCTAGCTCGACCCTCCTGGCGCCAGCCAGCCTGAGGGCGGCCGCGAGCGTCTCCGGCGTGGGGTCTCGGAGCCTAGCCCTAACAACGGGGGCCTCGACGGTTTCTATCCTACCTGTGTCGACGTGGGCGGCCACCCTGCCGTTGACGAGGAGCGTCAGTGTTGAGGGGGAGTCCAGGCTGGGCGGCAGTATGTGGGTCGCCACCAGCACTGCCCTCGACCTGGACTCCCGGGCCAGCATCGAGGAGACTATGTCGACGCTACCCCTGTCCAGCCCGCTGAAGGGCTCGTCGGCTACGAGCACGGGGGCGCTCCTGGCTAGTGCCGCTAGGAGTACGAGCTTCTTCCTAGTGCCAGTGGAGAGCCCCGGGACTGGCATGTCCAGGTAGCGCTCCAGGGAGAGCAGCCTCGCCGCCTCCACGAGGCCGCTCCAGCAGCCCCCCAGGCAGCCGCCTATGCTGGCGGCGTACTCCAGGTACTCCCTGCCGGTCATCCAGAATGGGGGCTCCTCGTCGCCCACCAGCCC
Source organism: Acidilobaceae archaeon (assembly GCA_026985435.1). Lineage (GTDB taxonomy): Archaea > Thermoproteota > Thermoprotei_A > Sulfolobales > Acidilobaceae > Calypsonella. The sequence continues at coordinate 4,122 of JALSQL010000114.1, read as the reverse complement.
AGCCACGGGGGGCCTGGCGGGGAGCCGCCTCGCCGTGAGGTCGACGCCGCCGACGCGCACCCTCCCGCTGGTAGGCCTGAGGAGGCCTGCGACAACTCGGAGCAGGGTCGTCTTGCCGCTGCCGTTCGGGCCGAGTATGACGTGGAGCCCCCTGTCGAACGCGAGCGTGACGCCGTCAAGAGCCACCGTCGGGCCGAAGCGGACGCTAACACCCTCCAGCTCGACCAGGGCAGCCACGGCAAGGCACCCCCTCAAGCGCCCCTCCGAGGCCGGAGGTAGAGCGCCGCAGCCACGGCCCAGACAGCCGCCGCGAACGCCAGGGCCACCTGAACACCGTGGAGGCCGTGGGGGTGGAGGCCCAGGGCGCGGTGCACGACGCCCTCAGCCACGGAGCCCGGGGGCGCCGGGAGGCCTAAGTCGGCCATCGCCACGGTCAGGGGCGCGGCGAGCAGCAGCGTGTATGAGGTCCTCCCGAGGGCTACCGAGACCAGGGCCGTCAGCCCGCCGTAGACCAGGGCGACTAGGGCGCCGCCAGCCAGGGCGCCCAGGGCCACCCGGTGCAGGCTATGATAGGCCGCGGCCGGGTCCACCATGAAGTACAGGCCGGCCCTAGCGGCGGCGTAGGGCAGCGAGGTCAGGGCAACCAGCACGGCGGCCTTGGCGGCTAGGGCCCTCGGGCGCGTCACGCCGAGCAGCTCGAGCCGCCCGTCGAGCCCGGCCTCGATGTGGTAGGCGAAGAGTATCGCCGCCGCCACGCTCGAGTACAGGGCTAGGAGCGTGTAGGCCTCCCCGGGCAGCCTACTGGCGAGCGCCAGTATCGCCCCCGCCGAGGGGCCGAGGCAGGAGCCGCCCAGCTTGCAGGTGAGTGGCGTGAGGGAGTAGACTGCCACGAGGGCCGCGGAGAGGGTGGGGGCAGCCAGGTTTAGGTAGCTAGACCTAAGGTGCCAGTCCACCAGGGCCCAGCGGATCCTCGGCCCGCCCCCGCCGGGCCCGCGGCCCAGGGGCGCCGCCAGCAGCGCCAAGCCCGCTGCCAGGAACGCCAGGGACGGCCACAGCAGCGCGCCGAGCTCCCGGGGAGGCCTGGCTCCGCCCACCAGGATGCCTCGAGCGTCGACCTGGGCCGTGCCGCACTGGGGGCGGCCAACGGTTATGGTTAGAGTGTATAGCCTGGGGCTGGAGACGTTGAGGTCAACGTAGCTCCTACCCCACACCTCCAGGGCGCCGCTGGAGCCAGCGCCCGCGCCGCCCGCCACTGGTCTGGCCGAGGCCGCCAGCCTGAAGCCGCAGCCGCCCCCCTCTCCCCCACGGCCCTCCCGGGGGGACGCCACTACCGTGAAGCCGAGGGAGTCGCCAGAGTCAATGTAGGCCACTATGCTGCCGCTGAGGTTGAGGTTACCGGAGACCTGGCCGCCGACGGTGATGTAGTCCGAGCCCCCGCGTACCTTGGGCTCGGCGAGGGCCGCGAGCGAGAGGCCAACCGCGATGAGAAAAACTGCGGCGTACAGCCTCCGCCTCCTAGCCCCGGCCAGCGGCGCGGCGGCCGCTGCGACTATCGCGGCGTAACCCCCAGACTCGAGGGCCCAAGACCTAGGCGCCCGGACGCTCAGGGCCAGCCGGGCGGGGGGCGCCAGCCCCCGGGCCTCCACGAGCACGAGCCCCAGCTCCCCGCCCTGCAGGGATTGGAGGCTCACCTGCGGGCTGCCGCCCGTGGGCGGCCTCGGGAGGACTAGACCCCCGTGGGCGTCCGCCCACCTAGCCTCGAGGAGGACCCTGTAGGAGACGCTATACACCATGAGATCGCCGGTTAGCGGGGAGTACGCCTCGCCCCCCACCTCCACCAGCGCGTGGTAGGCCACGCTGCCCCGCCCGAGCCTCACGCCCAGGAAGAGCGTGCCCGCCAGGCTGTTGTTGCAGGCGCGCGGCAGCAGCCTCCAGGCCCTGGGGGTCTCCCTTAGGACCTCCAAGGCTGCGGCTAGCCTTTTACTGTAGGCTACCAGCACGCCGTCCCTACGCTCCACGACGAGGGTGCCGTTGAAGCGCTCTGCCAGCCTCTCGGCCAGCCTCTCGAGCTCGGGCTCCGGGGCGGCGAGCCTCAGCGTGGTGTCGCTGAAGGGTGTGGCCACCGCGGTGTCGTGCCTCTCTATAGTTCCGAGGCCCGCCACAGTGTAGGAGCGGCCGGCCCTAGCGCTCATGTTGACTAGGAGGGCGTGCGCCAGCCCAGCTGGCCTGGCCGAGCACGCGCCGGATGGCATGGAGACGCTCGTGCGCTCGTAGACCGGTATTAGCACCGTGTAGTTATAGGCGCCGCCGGGGAGCGTGAAGGGCCAGTCGCCCCAGTAGGTGCCGTTGGCGTAGAAGCCCCAGTCGCTCTCGTTCACGTACCCCTCAACGCTTAGGGAGAAGCTAGGGCCTAGGTAGAACACCACCAGGCGCCAGGGGCCCAGGATGTAGCCGCTCGTCTCGGGGACAGCATGCGGCACGCCCGAGAGGTTTATACCCAGCCTGGACAGCAGCGACGCCGCCCTGGCCAGGGCCTCCCCGCTCGACGTGGTGTTCTTGAAGAACTTGCAGTAGCCCACAACACCGCCCTCCAGGTCGAGCCTGACGGAAGCCCCCACCAGGCCAACGCCGCCCCCACGCCCAACCCGGGCCTCGAGCGAGGCGTTCCTAGACGCTATGACGCACTCCTCGGCCAGGTGGGAGCCCGGCCTCGACGCCGGCATGTAGAGGGCGTAACCCTCCACGGGCGGCTCGACGGAGAGGTTCAACACCCTCACAGCCAGCCGTAGAGCATCCCCAGCCTCGTACAGGAGCGGCACGCTAGACTCAGCCCCGCCCCCTCGAACCAGGGCGTAGCGGAGGGTGACAACACCCCCGGAGCCACCCATAGGCCCCGGCTCCCCGGCGAGGGCTAGGGTGGAAGCTAGGGCCACGACAGCAGCTGCCAGCAGGGCGGCCGCCAGGCGGGAAGCCACAGGGGCACCCCCCGCGCCCCACGCTGCGCCCACAGTTAAGGGCTTCCACAGTAGCTGCAATAACCGCTATACCACGCCACGGCTGTTGCCGAGTGAGCGTCTGAGAGACACAGTTCCCCGCTGGAGCCGACGAAGAGCCCGGTCCAGCCTACGCCGAAGTTCTCGATGTGCGTAACGTTGTGGCATATATCTATGATGTCAGTGTGGTCGTAGCGGAGGTACTGGCTTCTAATTTCCCACCTTAACACGGTGGTGAACGGGTCAAGCGACGGACACCCCCAGCAACCCGCAAAGCCTGCCACCCAACCCTGCCCGTGGGTGTACTGTGGCGAGGGGCCTCTTATGTTGGACTGAACGTCGACCTCGTTCCCATAGTCGTCCTGGTCCCAGTCGTAGCACGTAACAGCACCCCGGGCCTGGGAGCTGGCCGCCGCCAGTGTAGAGCCCGCAAGGTAGGCTAGCAGGCTGGAGGCTATCAGGAGGAGCAGGAGGAGCCTCCCCTCTATCAGGGGCCTCCGGGCCATCTAAAAAAACTTTTCCCTCAACGAGCCGGTGCCCCCGGCGCCTTCCGGGTGTTGGCTACTTGGAGTGTATGGCCGCCGCTATTAGGAGTAGGCCCGCCACCTTCACTATGTCCCCGGCCATGGAGACGAGGGCGGCCCACCGCCAGGCTATGGCGAGGGGGAGGAAGAGCATGAAGACGAGGACCCCGGCTAGGAAGAGCGCGGCCCCCAGCCTGGTCTCGCGTTGGAAGTCCCTGTAGAGGCGGGCGCCCACCGTTAGCTCTACAAGGTAGGCGGCCACTATGAGGCCCCCTCCGGCGGTGGGGCCAGCCGTGAGGCCCGCCGCCACCCCGGCGGCGCCGAGGGCTAGCGCTATGGGTGAGAGGTGCCTCATATGCCATGCCGCCTCCTCTGCGTACGCCAGGTAGCCCCAGAGGGCGAAGAGCCCGGTCGCGACTAGGGCTGCCATCGCGTAGACCGTGGGGGGCCTGAAGGCCGCTTCCACGCCGCCCCTGTAGACCTGGGCTAGCACGTACACTATGAGGAGCCCGGCCACTATGCTGGCCCACGTGCCGACCAGGCCGCCCGTGCGCTTGTCGAGGCCGGCCACAACGCTCCACCTGGCGTGGTGTGTGCGGCTTGGG